>DASQFE010000161.1:0-7353 GCA_035633295.1 Ilumatobacteraceae bacterium
GGTGTCGTCGGCGCGGTCTCGCTGGTGTTCACGTCGTCGCTTCTGGTACTGGCACTCCAGGATGCGCTCAACACGATCTGGGAAGTCCCTGTGCAGGTCGGCTTGCGCACCACGTTGACACGGCGGGTCCTTGCGTTTCTCGTGGTGGTCGGCGCCGGCGCCGTGCTGGTCGTGTCATTCGCGTTGAACGCAGTGACGGCGCTGTTCGCACGTATGGTCCCCGACGTGGCCGTGGTGGAGTCGCTCGGCGAACTGATCGGAACAGCGGCAACATGGGCGCTCGGGATTGGCGTCATTGCGCTGCTGTTCCGCTTCCTCACCGACGTGCGGGTGCCCTGGCGTAGCGTGCTCCCGGGCGCTGCGGTGACGGCACTGGGCGTCGCCATCGGGACCATGGCCATCGGCGCGTATCTCCGACGCTATGCGGCCTCGTCGGTCCTCGGCGCCACCGGCAGCGTGTTCCTGGTGCTGATCTGGATCTACTACGAGGCCCAGATCATCCTGGCAGGAGCTGAGTTCACCAGAACGCTGGCGCAGCGGGGGGTCGACCCGATCGGGCCGGCGTCACTCGACCACGACGGGAAGCCCAGCGCTCTGCCAGGCAACGATGCCGCCATCGACATCGACGGCTGAAGCGAATCCCAGCTGTTGCATCATCGTCAGCGTCTGGCCGCTGCGGTTGCCCGATCGGCAGTACACGAGGTACGGAACGTCAGGGTCGAGTTGGCTCAGCTGATCGGCGAAGTCGGCGTCGTAGAAGTCGACCAGGACGGCGCCGTCGAGGTGGCCTTCGGCGTACTCCTCGGGTGTACGCACATCGAGGACGACGAGATCGGCGGGAGGGGAGTCGACGACCGATGCTGCATCCTGCGCGCTGATCGTCGCAAAGTCGCTGACCGTCGCCCCGCTCGCCTCTGTGGCAATCGTCGCTGCGACGCTGGTGGACGACGCGTCATCGCTGCCGCACGATGTGACGAGGGTTCCGACGATGACGAGCAGGGCAATTCGACGCACGCCATCACGATAGCACCGTCGGGTGAGATACCCCATTGGGTATGTGTTGCCGACGACGGGCCGTCCGACTCTTGCAGGTGCCGGTCGAATGCTGTTCAGTCGGAACCGTGACTGCGTCGCAGGGATCTCCGCTCCCACCCTCCGGTGACGTGATCGACCTGATCGACCTGGCCGATGGCCGGGTGATGACTGTGCGTTCCATGACCGCCGACGATGGCGAGCGGATCTCCGAGCTCTACCGCGATCTCACGATGACCGATCGGCATCGTCGATTCTTCGGGGCGTTTTCGCCGCAACTCGACTGGTGTCGGAAGTGGGCGAGCGTGGGCGAGCGAGGTGGGTTCGGTGTGATCGTCCTGGTGGGTGATGGCGATGACGCCGTCGTGGTGGCCGAGGCCGGTTACGCGATGCGTGCAGACGGTGATGGTGACCTCGCCATCACGGTGGCGACGCCGTGGCGTGGATGGCTCGGCGCCTACCTCCTCGATCTGCTGGTGCGTCGGGCAGCAACGGAGGGTGTTCGCAATCTTCAGGCCGAAGTGCTGCTCGAGAACGGACCCATGCTGTCGCTGCTGCGTCGTTGGGATGCGGTGGCGGTCGAGCATGACGATGGAATGGTTCGGGTGAGCATCGGCACGAGTGGAGCCACGCCCGACTGGCCGCCGGGGGAGACGCGCCCGAGGGTCCTGGTGGAGGTGGCCGGGCGGCGATGGTCGGGTGAGCATGCCGCCGAGGATGCGGGGTTGGCAACGACCATCTGTGCCGGCCCCGGTCGCCGTGTCAGACACGGTTGCCCGGTACTCGAGGGCGGCACGTGCCCGCTCGCCGATGGCGCGGACGCAATCGTCGTGCTCCTCGATCCGGCGGACGAGCGAAGTCACCAACTGATCGAGGCTCATCGTCGCACCAACCCCGGCACTCCGGTACTCGTGCGTCATCGAGTGGCCGACGCCGACGCCGCCCCGAGTGGATGCGTCGAACTCGACGACGACGGAGCGCGCGCCGTCGCCCAACTCGTCTCGCTGATCGGCCACCGATGAGTCTCAGCGCGCACGGGTCGCGCTGAAACTCATCGCAGAGGCCCTGGGTGGTTCAGCCGAAGAAGATCCGCAGGGCTGACGCCTCGAGGACGCTGCCGTCTTCGGAGCTGCGCGAGATGAGCACCAATGCGCCACCCGCCGGGCCGGGACTGGTGAACTCGATCGTGGCCTCGTACGGGCCGGGCTCGGGGCTGCCGCTGCCCGTGACGAACCCCACGTAGATCGGCTCGCCGTTGCCGTCGGCGCGTAACTCGACGTCGACGGTGCCTTCGAATGCCGATGCCTTTCCCGAAATGGCGAGCGGGCTACTGACGACGGTGCCCTGCGTCGGCTCGTCGATCGTGATGTTCTCGCTGGCTGCACCGAGTACCCACCAGCTGTCGTCGTCGGTGAGCTGGCGGACGAACACCACGGTCGTCAGGGCGGTGCCGCCCGCAGTGATCTCCACCTCGCCCGATCTGCTGTCGCCAGCCTGGAACCCGCCGACCACCGGATCGGTGAAGCCGAGGTAGTCGATGGCGAAACTCGTTGCAGCCTCGACGGGATCGGCGAAACGCGTCGAGGTGTCCACCCAGGGCCAAACGGCGTCGCGGGTGGCGTCGGCGGGATCGGTGCTGGGCGCCTCGGTCGTGGGCGCGTCGGTCGTGGGCGCCTCGGTCGTCGGCACGTCGGTCGTCGAGGGCTCGGTGTCGGGTGCCACCGTCGGGTCGGGCGTCGTGATCGCTGACCCTTGCGTCGTGGCCACGTCGGTGCTGGCCGCCGAATCGGAGTCGTCGCGGTCACCGCCGGTGACGAGCACGAGCGCCGCGATCAACGCAGCGAGAATCACGAGTGCGCCGACCACGAGTCGCCAGCGCAGGGATCCGTTCGGATCGTCGGGGACGGAGTCCAAGGTCAATCGCCGCCGCCGAGGTAGCTGCAGAGTTCGTTGACGGTCGTCAGCCGGGGGTAGTCGCGTTCGGGAATGTCACGTCCCGCCTGCGTGGCGAGCCGGGTCATCACCGACAGGTGGTCCATCGAGTCGAGCTGCAGTTCGGTCCAGAAGTCGACATCGTGATCGAGGTCGGCGAGTTCCGGTTCCAGTTCGGGGGCGACGTCGGCGATCGCAGCCAGGATCATCGCGACGGGGTCGGGAAGCGTGTTGTCGGTGTTCATAGATCCTCCGGGTGTTCGAGTTGGGTGGCGATCGTGGCGAGGAACCGGCTCCCGTTGGCGCCATCGGTGGCGCGGTGATCGGCGGCCAGCGTGGTGGTGACGACGGGCCGGATCGTGACGAGGTCGTCGACGACCCAGGGCCGTTGTCGCGATCGACCGAACCCGACGAGCGCGACCTGCGGAGGCGAGATCACCCCGTGGACGAGGTCGGCGCCGGTGTCACCCAGGTTGGTGATCGTGATCGTCGAGCCGGTCATCCAGCTGGCGCGCAGATTGCCACTACGGGCAGCGGAGACGAGTTCGTTGAGGGTGGCCATGATCTCGTCGAGTGAGCGCTGGTCGGCGGCTTCGACGTGCGGGGTGACCAGGCCGCCGCCACGCAGCGAGATGGCCATGGCGACGTTCACCGAGTCAGCCGGCTCGAAGTGGTCGTCGACCCACGAGCCGTTGAACTCGCCGTGACGCGCCGCGGCCAGCGCGACGGCGCGAATGTAACACGCAGCCGGGAGCAGGCGTTCGGTGATCGGTCGGCTCGTATTGCGTTCGACGAGCCATGCTTCGAGTCGGCCGACGTCGACGTCACGCGCCAGGTGATAGTGGGGGATCTCCCGATTGGAACGGCTCATCCGTTCGGCGATGAGCGAGCGCATCGTTGCCGGCGTTCGCCGACGAGCGGGTTCGGCGGGCTCGACGGGTTTGACAGTTCGGAGGTCGGCTTCGACAACGGCCCCGCCGGGGCCAGTCCCGGCGATTGCGGTGAGGTCGAGCCCGCGTTCGGCACCGAGGCGGCGGGCCAACGGCGACGCCAACACGCGGTCACCGATGCGAGCGGGCGGAGGGACTGGTGCCCGCAGGCGCAGCGGTTCGGGTGTCTGTGCCGTTGCAGGAGCCGGTGTCGTCGTCGGCGGGGTGACGACCGGCTCGGACCCGGCGATGGATCCGCGCATCCTGACGATCGGGGTACCCACCTCGATCAACTCGCCGATCGGCACGAGAAAGGCATCGACGGTGCCGTCGTGCCAGATCTCGATGTCGATGTCAGACTTCTCGGTCTCGACGACCGCCATCAGATCACCCCGGTGGACGTTGTCGCCGATGGCAACACGCCACTCGACCACCCGGCCCTCGTCCATGTCGGCGCCGAGCGATGGCAGCAGGTAGTCGAAACTGCCAACTGCAGCATCGGTCGTCGTCGTCTCGCTCATCGGCCACCGACGAGATCGAGTGCGGCCGCGACGATGTCGTCGACCTGGGGAATCGCAGCGAACTCCAGGTGCTTGGCATAGGGAATCGGTACCTCGGCGGAGGCGAGCCGGGCGACAGGGGCGTCGAGCGACCAGAAGCATCGCTCGGTCAGGCTCGCAGCGATCTCGGCGCTGAGCCCACCGGTACGCCATCCTTCGTCGACCACGAGCGCCCTGTTCGTGCGTGAGAGCGACGACGCGAGCGTGTCGAAGTCGAGCGGTCGCAGCGAGCGAAGGTCGACGACCTCGGCCGAGACGCCGAGCGCTGCGAGGGCGTCGGCGGCAGCGAGCGCCTTGGGCACCATGCCGGCTGACGCGATCACGGTCACGTCGGTGCCGATGCGGCGCACTGCTGCGTGTTCGAGGTCAACGGGCCCGAGTGTCGGGTCGACCGGGCCTCGATCGTTGTACAACGTGGCGTGTTCGAAGATGATCACCGGATTCGGATCGGCGAGCGCGGTCGGCAGCATCCAGCGAGCATCCTCGGGTGTTGCGGGAGCGACCACTTTGAGTCCTGGGACGTGGGCGAACCACCCCTCGAGGCTGTGGGAATGCTGAGCAGCCAGCTGCCGGCCGGCACCGGTGGTGGTGCGCACCACGAGGGGGACGTTGAACTGGCCGCCCGACATGTGCAGCAGCGTTGCGGCGGTGTTCACCAGCTGGTCGAGTGCCAGCAGGCTGAAGTTGACCGTCATGATCTCGACGATGGGGCGCAGGCCGCCGAGCGCGGCACCGATGCCGGCGCCAACGAAGCCGGCCTCCGACAGCGGCGTGTTGCGCACGCGATCACGACCGAACTCCTCGTAGAGGCCTTTCGTGACGGCGTAGGTGCCGCCATAGTCGGCGACGTCCTCACCCATCACGAACACCCGGTCGTCGGTGGCGAGCGCTTCGCGGATCGCCTCGCGCATCGCCTCTCGATAGGTCATCGTGGGGATGTCCGTGGCGTCGGACGGTTGGTCGGTGCTCACGGCCACACCTCGTTGTCGTCAGCATCGTCGGCATCGGCGGCTTGGTCGGCATCGGCCGTGTCGGCAGTGTCGGGTTGCTCCCCCGCTCTGCCGGGCTCGGGTCGGTCGAGGGTGACGTGGTCGAGCAGCGTGTCGACCGATTCGAGTGGTGCGGCGTCGGCGGCGACCACGGCGGCCTCGGTCTCGTTGCGTGCCGCTGACCACATCTGCTCGATGTCGTCGTCGGTCACGATCTCGTCGCGCAGTAGACGGTCACCGAAGGTCACGATCGGGTCGCGGTGCTTCCAGTGCTCGACCTCGGCGGGGTCACGGTAGAGATCGGGGTCGAACATCGAATGCGCCCGGAACCGGTAGGTCTGGAACTCGATGAACATCGGCCCGCCGTCGGCGCGGATCGCCGCAAGGGCCTTCGTGGTTGCCCGGTGGACCTCGGTGACATCCATGCCGTCGACACTCCAGGCCGGAATTGCATAGCTCGCCGCCTTCAGCGCCAGATCGATCTGCGACTCGCTCGAGCGCAGCGACGTGCCCATCGCGTAGCGGTTGTTCTCGCAGCAGAACAGCACCGGCACGTTCCACAACGCCGCGAGGTTCATCGCCTCGTGGAACTCGCCCTCGGCAACCGCCCCCTCGCCGAAGAAGCAGACCGTCACCGCCCCCGACCGACCGAGTACCTGGTCGGCGAGTCCGAGCCCGACGGCGACCGGCAGGTGACCACCGACGATCGCATTGCCCCCGAAGAACCGGGTCGCCGCATCGAACAGATGCATCGAGCCGCCCCGGCCACCCGAGCACCCGGTTGCCTTGCCGAACATCTCGCACATGATCGATTCGGCCGACACGCCGCGCAGCAGAGCGTGGCCGTGTTCGCGGTACGTCGCAAGGACGGCGTCGTCGGGTTCGAGACAGCTCATCACGCCGGTGGCGATTGCTTCCTCGCCGATGTAGAGATGGAGGAATCCACGAATCTTGGACTCGCCGTACAGCTCGGCGCACCGTTCCTCGAACACGCGGATCCTGATCATGTCGGCGAGCAGCGACCGCCAGAGATCGTGCGCATCGGTCATGACGTCTCGGTTTCTGTCTGGCTCGATTCGAGTGCCGAGATGTCGCCTTCGTCCTCGCCGAGTTCGCGGGCCTTGAGCAGCCGTCGCATGATCTTGCCGCTGCGGGTGTGGGGCAGCGAGTCGACGAACTCGATCTCACGTGGCGCAACGGCCGCACCGAGGCGGGTCCGCGAGTACCCGATCAGTTCGTGGCGGAGTTCCTCCGACGGCGAGCGGTCACGGGCCAGGACAACGAAGGCCTTGATGATGGTTCCGGCGGTCTCGTCGGGCTTGCCGATCACCCCGGTCTCGACGACGGCCGGATGCTCGTCGAGCACCGACTCCACCTCGAACGGCCCGATGAGATGACCGGCGGTCTTGATGACGTCGTCGCCCCGGCCGACGAACCAGTAGTAGCCGTCGCCATCGCGCCGCGCCAGGTCGCCCGATCGGTACCAACCGTCGACGAACGTCGCACGGTAGCGATCGTCCTGGTCGAGGTACCCACGGAACATCGATGGCCAGCCGGCCCGCAGCGCCAGTTCGCCCGACGTCTCGGGATCGGTGATCTCTATCGGTGACCCGTTGGCATCGGTGACGAGATCGCCGTCGGGTGTCCGCGCCAGCAGGGCGGCCTCGATGCCGGGCAGCGGTCGTCCCATCGACCCAGGGCGAACTGGCTGCGACCGGTAGTTGGCGATCATGATGCCGCCCGTCTCGGTCTGCCACCAGGTGTCGAGGACCGGGACACCGAAGACCTCCTGGCACCATCGCACGGCCTCGGCATCGAGTGGCTCCCCGACACTGGCGACGAGGCGCAGCGCGCCGAAGTCGTGCGTTGCGGCCAGTTCGGGCCCGAGACGCTGCAGCATCCGGATTGCCG
>DASQFE010000162.1:0-12441 GCA_035633295.1 Ilumatobacteraceae bacterium
TGCCGTTCTGTTTGATTGGTGCGGCACCCTCGTGGAGTACCCGACACGGGAGCAGCGATTCACCCGAGTGCTCGAACGGCTCGGCCGCCCACACGACCGACGAACGGTCGACGAGCTATCGCAAGCGTTCGCCACGGCCAAGGCCCATCCGGAAGCGATCGAGTCGGATCGACACTGCGACCTCTCCGCTGCGAATCACGAATCGTCCAAGCTGCTCACCTGCAAGCTGGCCGGATTCGACGACGAGCTGGCTGCAGCGCTTGAGCAGTCCTACGGGGACTTCACCACGTACCGCACCTACCCGGAGGTCGTGGAGGTGATCACGACGCTCCATGGACACGGCGTCGAGATCGCCATTGTGAGTGACTTCCATGTCGATCTCCGTCCGTGGTTCGCGTCGCTCGGCGTCCTCGACTGCATCGCCGGGTTCGCGATCTCCTACGAGGTGGGTGCCACGAAACCCGATCGACGCATGTTCGACGCCGCGCTCAGCACGATCAGCACACCAGCTCAACGCTGTCTCATGGTTGGCGACAACCCCGGCCCCGACACAGGCGCTGCTGCACTCGGGATCAGCACGCTCATCGTGCCGGTCGAACGCGTCGATCGCCCTGCACTGCTCCACCGGGTCGCAGCTCTCGCCGTTCCGTCGACCTGAGCCGATCGCGGGGAAGACTCCACCAGCAGGATGCGAATATCGAGCGCCCGGTAAGGGCCGCGATGCGGCGCGGGCTATCCGTCGGCGAGCGGATTATGGAGCGCGCGTTCTGTGCGGCTCCAGCTGATGCAGCGGCGATCGGAATGCCGGTTGAGAGCGGGGCCGGCTCGACGCTTCGAGTGAACATTCTCGGGCGGTTCCAATCACCACTCTGCCAGTCTCAATCTGGGTCCTTGGAGGTGTTACCGCAGCGCATTGGCCAGCCGGACGTAGTCGGCTTCGGGATGTCCATCCTGTCTTTCACTCGTCGTAGACACGGTATTGCTGCTCAGCTTCGCGATGGTCGGCAACGACTTGGCCGATAGAGGCGGCGTGCTCAGCGAGGGCCTGGGGGATCTGGCCGGAGGTGCGTCCCGTGACGTGCGTTCCGGGAAGAGGGCCGTATGCACAGGACGCGGACCCCTGGGCGTTGTCACACATTGGAGCCGATCGACACCTAGTAGTTGGGGACGGCGCACCGGGCGTCGTACATCACAAAGGGGTTCATCATGCACGTTTTCAACAAGACTTCGGTAGGTCGCAGAGCGCTCCGAGCATCGCTCGTGGGTGCTGTCATGTGTCTCATCGGAGTCTCGGCGCCAGCCGCCGCTGCCGTCACCGACCACACGTTCTACTCCACCTGCGGCAACATCAACTATGGCACCGGCGGGTCGCTCGAGGGACTCGCGATGCTCACGTGGGTCAAGCCGGGTGCCTCAAACGGCTGTCAGGCCAAAGCCCGCGTCCTGTGCCAGCGACAGAGCGACGGGCAGTCGCAGTGGCAAAACGCCAGCACCTGGAGGGGCCTAAACCAACTGTCGAGCAAGACCTGTTCCAGCCCGTATAACTACGCCCGGCTCAATGTCGGCGCGATCGCGCTGGGCTGATCCGTATGACCGGTGGATGGCGACCTCTGAGCATCGCGTTCGCGTTGGTACTCCTCACCGCGTGCTCACACAGCGAGTCGCCATCCACCAACGCACGCTCCTTCCGCGAGAGGTACGGCGAGGCCATCGCAGGTGTTCTCGGCCCTGATGAGGAATTCCGCGTGCTGTTCGACGTGGCGCGTGTCTCGGATCAGAAGGTCCGAGAGTGCATGACGGAGGCAGGATTCGACTACCCATCTGCGATCAATGTTGTCTCCGATTCGCTGGAGCCCCCGTCGGGCAGCCTCAGCGATCGCGAATGGGTGAAGACCTACGGATTCGGAGTGTCAACGACATTCGAGAACGTCACCGTGGCGAGTGCCGAAGATCCAGTGACGTCCTTTCTGGACTCACTCTCGGCCCCTGAACGTGGAGCGCTGCTCGAACAACTTGGTGACGTTGGTTCGGGCGGGTGCCTGGACCAAGGAAACGAACAGGCGCTGCGTGAACTCGGGCTGGACAATGTTCAAGCCACCTACAACGAATTGCCTGACCTCTCCCAGATTGCTGAAGTAGTCGCAGCCGAGCAAGAATGGGGTGTCTGCTCGCGACGAGCCGGCGTGCGCTCTGAGGGCTTGCTCGAACTGATCGGCACTTTCAGTAGCCGCCTGCAGGCTCTACCACTGGACGACGAAGCGGGACTCAGCGCCCTCAAGACCGAAGAAGTAGCAACAGCTCTCGCAGTCTTTGACTGCACCAAGACCAGGAACGCGATCGTGACAGAGGTCGTCGCCGGGTTGATCCTGAATAGGTAGATCCACCGACGGGCTACCTCGGGTGGGTGAGTCCCGAACTGTCACTCGCGGATTCAAGTCTGCTCTTCACGCTTGCGACTCCCGGGAACACATCTGGCCCACTCGACACTCTATGGATGAACACAGTCACATAGCCGGAGGAGACCAGGATGAGCGACCAAGCTCGACCCAATCTGAGAAGTCGTGTTGTGCGGGTAGCCCTTGCGCTCACGTTCGCCGGAGCGCTCATCGCCTTCGGTTCCTCGCAGAGTGTCTCCGCCACACTTTCGTACTGGGACAGCTCAGGCGATACCGGCTCCTGTTCGAGTTCCGGATGGGTCTGCTTGGCGTTGAACACGACGACGGGAACTGGCACCACGTGCATCGACTACCAATGTGTGTTCACCGACCCTGCGGGCGCAAGCAACCAGGGGGCCGTGGTTCGGGTTGACCTCTACTACCCGGGCGGCGGAGGCATCGCCGCTGACCGCGTCCGTTCGATCAAGAACCGGACGAGTAGGACAGTTTGCGCCTTTCAGTCACCTGGGTACTCGATCCTGAACAACACGGTTGGTGTGACTTCAAGTTGGGGACAGACGGGTGTCTTTGGATCGCCGCAAGGCATTTCCTCGATCAAGGTCGTACCCACGAACCAGTCATGCAGCTTCACCGGTTGACCGCCCGAAACCGGCACCTGATCTGGCGGGGGACCCTGCTTGCAGTATCAGTGGGTCTGGCGGCATGCACTGCGAACGCATCGTCAGAATCAACGCCGGACTCCTCGGCGCCCGGGAGGCCCCGCCAGCTCGAAAGCCCGACCTTGCGCGAGCCAAGCAGCCGTGACGTCCTCGGCGCCACGCTGCCCAGCGAGGACGATAGGGCTCTGGTCTGGAGGGCTCAGGAGCTGCTCATCGAAGAGTGCATGGCCAGTCGAGGATTCCGCTACGAGCAACTCGACGCGCCGTTCGGATCGACCGACCTCGTTGGCGCCGTCCTGCCAGCTATTCCAGCTACCTTCGAGACGACTGGGTATGGGTCCGAGGGTCCTGCTTCGGCGCCGGCCAAACCCGCCGAAAGCACGTCCGAGTTCGATGCTGCCTACTTTGGAACTGACGACGGGGACCCTGGGTGTGTGACGTCAGCTGCGACCGCACTCAAGGTGGACGGACTCGGGATACAGGACGTGATCGCGTTCTCGGATCAGTCGCTGGGGATGGTCGCTGCAACGGTCATCGCAGGAGAGGAGTTCCGTGCAACGATGGCCGATTGGTCGCGGTGCATGAACGGGCGGGGGTTTGTCTATCCCGACATCTCGAGCGCCGTCTCGGCTGTGTCCGGCTCCCCGAGCGGCTCAACTGGGACCACGGAGTCCATAGAACTGGCGAAAGCTGACCTCGCGTGCAGACTCGATATCGATGCGTCGGATCGAGTGATCGGAGAGATTGATCGTGTTTCGGCCGACCTGATGAAGACCGCAGACTTCATTGGGGCATGGCAACGTGTCGAAGGTATTGAGCGTGCGATCGCCCGAAATGCTCGAAGCGTTCTGGAAGGGGACGGCTGACCGATGTCGGCCGTCTCCGTCGGTCGTGGGCGCGGTGATCGACGTCGATAGCGCAGAGTCTGAGCGAGCGGACGACGCAAGCTCAGGTCCGTAGCGTCTCGGCTGGTGGCGTATTGGCTGCCTTGACGGCGGGGATGAGTCCGGCGAGGGTTCCGGTGATGATGCCGATTGCGGGTGCCGCGACGAGGAGCGTGGGGTTGATGGTTGGTGTCCAGCCGCGTGCGATCGAGGTGGCCGAGATGGCGAGAATGCCGATTGTGGTACCGACGACCCCGGCGATCGCTCCGGTGAGTGCGGCTTCGAGGGTGATTTGTCGTGTGATGTGGAGCCTGGTGGCGCCCAGGGCGCGGCGGAGCCCGATTTCGGGTCGTCGTTCGATGATGTTGAGCAGGGTGGCGTTGGTGATGGCGACGGCACCGATGAGCAACGCAAGCCCGGAGAGCGCGTAGAACAGTGTTTGGACGTCGGATTCGACCTGGTTGCGCAGCATGCGCGGATCGGGAGGAACGAGGGCTTGTAGGCGCCCGGGCTGCTCGGGGCGCAACACCAGTGGTGCTTGTTCCCCGATGAGTTGTGCTGCGCCGGGTGCGGTGTCAATGATCACTTGTCGCTCGGCGTTGGCGGTATCGAACTGCACGTCGGCAGCGCTGGTAGGGACTGTGACTGACAGTAGGAGGTCAGGGTTGCGGGCGACATCGTCGACGATCCCGACGACGCTGTAGGCGGTGTCGTCGAGGAAGATGACAGGTTGATGATCGATGCGGGTGACTCCGAGTTGGTCGGCGGCGACGCGGCCGAGCAGGGCGACATGCTCGCCACGGGTTTGGGCGAACTGGTCGTAGATGCGTCCGGTGGCGAGCGTGGGGAGCGAGGCGGACACGGCACCGGGGGTAGCGGCGATGACCGGGATCTGGTTGCTGGCGATCCCCAGTGAACGTGCGGCCGTGTTGCGCGGCTGAATTGCGCCGTTGTCGGCAACGGTGAACATGAGCCCAGCGTGATTGGCTCCGTTGAGCGTCTCGAGGCGGGCGTCGACATCGTCGGGAAATGGGTCGCTGCCGTCGGGTGCGGCGTCTTGGACGCGCACTTCGGTTGCTCGTAGCGCATCGAATCGTGATGACACCTGCGCACTCGCGGTGGTGGCGAGGCCCGTGGTGGTGACGAACGCGCCGACTCCGAGGATCGTGCCAAGCGCGGTCAGCAGCGTTCGAATCGGGCGTTGGGAGACCACGGCGATGGCCTCGCTGACCGTGTCGACAAACCGCAGGCGCGAGCGGTCCGGTTTGGCATGTTCCCTCGAGTCGGCCATCACCGGCGCCATGGGTGTCAGGCTCATGGGGGTGCGGCGGTTCGTGAGGGCCCGCTCGAGATATCAGGGATAGAGCTGTGCATAGGACTCAGGCGAAATCGTCCTGAGGTGTGTTCGTGTGGACTCGGACTCGACGCTTCGGAGTTGCTCGCCGCACTCTGCGTCGGCGACGGCCGCGGCGATCTCACGGGTCTGAAACGCCGACAGCTTCGATGAGGGAACGGTCCGGTACTCGGAGGTCATCTGGGTGATGAGGTCGTCACGACTCGCAGCGTCGAAGCCGCGCTCATGCATGCACGTGCGCCACGTTTCCTGAGCTTTGCGAACGGCGGGGTCGTTGCGTACAGCCGCGGTCACGTCCGACGCGATCGTCGCTGCCGTTCCGACTCCGCGCTGATCGGTCACCTCCTGCGTGGCGACGTCGGCGCACTGCCGGTACTGGTCGTTCCACGCCGAAGACGCCTGCGTGTCGAGCGACGCGAGAATTGCGTCATTGGGGTTTGTTGCTGATGCCTGCACGTTGACGTCGACCGTCGAGATGCCGAACCCGAACTTCTTCGCGTCCGTGAGAGGGTCGCCGGTGTAGCCGAACGGAACGAAGATCGACTCGGGCGGCGCGGCGACATAGTCGAACCCGGCCTCGTCCATGCAATGCGAGATCGAGGCCTCCTCGTAGCGGAGGTAGTCGGTCATCACCTCCTCGTTCTCGTGGCTGTCGGCAGCACCGATGAGGGATGCAAGGTATCGATCGGAGAAGTTCGCCTCCGATGAGCCGGTTGTCTCGCCGGTGCAGGCGTTGCTGCCTAACCCGAGAATCGTGACAGCGGCCGCCAGCCTGGTGATCCGGCGTCCAGCGGTGAGCATCGATTGGCTCCTACCAGTTGGTGCCGAGCTGGTGACCCCGATAGTTCACCAGTGAGCCGGCTGGGCAGTTCCGACTGGATGTCTGACCGGTGTAGGCGAGGTTGCCGAGCAGAAGGCCCGTCTGTGGGGGCGAGCACTTGATGGCCACTTTCATGCCACAGCCAAGCACCGTAGAACTCAGCGATGCGGATCCCGCTGCGGCAGGATAGGAGTGCGTCACGGTGCCGCAGTTCCATGGATTGTACGCCTCGACGGTGCCGGCAGCGGCGCCGACCACTGGGATTGCTCCCAAGACTACGGCTGCGATTGCGATGAACTTCTTCATTTGAAGGCTCCTTCGTGCTGGCTTTGATGGGTCGCCCGAATCTGGGCACTCATGGATTCAGTGTCGCTCGAAGGTGGACTGTGACCAGTGCGAGTAGCGCGTCGGTGCTCCCGGGTTTGACCGACTTGGCGCGCGACGACCTCACCGGGTTCACGCTCGACTACCTCGACGCGTTCGGTCGGGCGCAGCAGGCCTTCCTCGACCGAAATGCGTTGGTTGTGGGCGACTGAGCAGAAGCAAACCTCAACCCCGAGCGGCTCCGCTTGATTCGGTGAGGTTGCCGTCGGTGATGGTGAGGTGTCGTTGAGCAGTCTTGGCGATATCGGGGTCGTGGGTGATGACGGTGATGGTGAGGCCGGCTGCGTGGAGGTCGTCGAGGAGTTCGAGGATTTGCATGGTGGTGGCGGTGTCGAGGTTGCCGGTGGGTTCGTCGCAAAGTACGAGGCTGGGTTCGCGAACGAGGGTTCGGGCGATGGCGACGCGTTGTTTCTCGCCGCCGGACAGTGTCGAGCAGAGCGCGTGCCGGCGGTGGGCGAGCCCGACGCGTTCGATGACCTCGGCGGCGCGTTGGCGGCGCTGTCGTTTCGGGATGCCTTGGTAGATCAGGCCGAGTTCGACATTGTCGGCCACGCTTCTGTAGCCGAGTAGGTGAAACGCTTGGAACACGAAACCGATGCGATGGGCTCTGACCGCTGATCGGTCTGCGTCGTCGAGTTCGGCGACGTCGATGCCGTCGAGTCTGTACCGGCCCGAGGTTGGGGTGTCGAGTAGGCCGAGCAGTGAGAGCAGTGTCGTCTTGCCTGATCCGCTGGCACCGGTGACAGCGACGTACTCGCCGCGTCGGATCTGGAATGTGCACGGCCGAAGCGCTGTGACCTCAGGAGGGCCAGGGAAGACTTTCGTGAGGTTGTCGACGTCGACGACGATCGACTCGTCGAGTGCGGGCGCGGTCATCGGCCGACGACGACGCGGACGCCTTCGGTGAGCGAGCCGACATCGACAGGTTCGACGGCGACGAAGCCGTCAGCGGTCAGTCCAGCTTTGATTGGCACCAGGGTGGGGTCGGTGTCGACGGTGACGTCGGTGCCGGTGACGACCGACACGAACGTCGAACCGTCAGCACCCGACGACACCGCCGCGATCGGCACGACGAGCGTCGGTGTGTCGGTCGATGCGGCGGTGATGGTGACGCGAAGGTTGGTGCCGTTCACCGGGTCCGGCAGGGCTTCATCGGGTGTGATTGTGACGAGGTAGCCGAGGCCGCCGTCGCCGGTGGTGGTTGCAGTGTCCGCGACGGTGGTGATGGTCGCGGGGTTCGTGGTGTTGGTCTGTTCGTCGAGTAGCTCGACGGGAGTGCCAACTGCGACGAGTTCGCGTTCGTCCGCGCGCAGGGTCATGTCGACCACGAGTGCTCCGCCTGCCAAGTCGACCAGGGCCGGCGATGGGCTCGAGCCGCCGACTGGGTCGTTGCCGGTGGATGGCGCTCCGAGTGCGGTGACGGCGTTGCGGACGCGGGCGGGCATCGCGGGAGTGAAGACGATTTCACCTTGGGGCACGGTGGCTCCGGTGACGGCTTGGAGTTGGGTGAGCGTCGCGGTGGCCTGGTCTCGTGTCTGGATGGCTTGGCCGAGCGCCAAGTATTCGGCGGATCGGTCGGGCGCAGCGGTGGTCTCATTCAGCGTCACTTGGGCCAACGCCACCTGATCAGCTGCTGCCGCAACCGCAGATGCCCCGGTGCGGCGGGCGGAGTCGAGCGCGGCGGTTGCGGTGTCGACGGTCGCTTGCGCGGCGGCGATGTCGGCGGCGGTCGAGGCAGGGTCGGCGCGGACCTGGTCGAGCTGTGTTTGCGCCGCGGTCAGGTCCGCTTGTGCGGTGGTGATGCCTGATACGGACGCGGCAACGGCGTCGTTGTAGCCGCGTTGGGCGGCGGCCAGCGCTTGTTGTGCTGCGAGCACGGATGACTTGGCCGCACCGGTTGCGGCACGGTCGAACGTTGCTTGGGCCACAGCGACCGATGCGTCGGCGTCGCTGACTGCCGTGCTCGCTGTGGAGAGATCGGCGGCTTCGGTGGGTGAGGTCGGTACCGGGTCGTATCCGGCGTCGTTGTAGAGCTGGGCGACGCAGGCTTTCGTCGAGTCGCCGTAGACGCCCGGCTCGTCGATGACCGCGCAGCCGAGGCGGGTCAACGCCTGCTGCAACTGGGTGACATCCTCGCCGGTCATGCCGGGACGCAACGTTCGGTACACCGGCACCGCACCGGTCATCACGAACACTGGGCGGCCGGAAACCTCGACCACGCGTTGGCCCTCGATCACCTCGTCGCCGGCGGCGACGTCGATGCCGGTGATCACCGGGTCGCCCACGATCGACGAGGGCGCATCGACCGGGGTCGAGACCTCGGCGCGCACGTCACCGCGACTGATCACGGTCTGCGACAACACCCGGAACTCCACCGGCGCCGTCACCCACGACGCGATCGGCGCAGCCGCCTCCGACGCGGCCTGATCCGGGGAACGCACGTTGCGCCCTGCTACCCAACCCACCCCAGTGGTGGCAATCAGCGCCACCGCAGCGGCGAGCCAAGCCCACCGCCGTCGCCGATCAGCGGCCACGTCGGATCGGCCATCGAACGGGCGTGCCTCGTCAACCGTTGGAGTGTCTTGCGGCGTCGTGGTCGCGTCGGGGGCCGACGTGACCACCTCACTCTCATTCAGGTCGGCGCCGAAGGTGCTCGCCGCGAGTCGGATGTGGGGCCGTTCAGGCGATGTAGACACTGCTCACTCGGTTGTCCCACCCTGACACCATCGATGTCGCCGAAGCGTTCGCACCGGTATTGCCGGGGTAGGCCGGAGCGCCCCCGCCTGATCCGTCATAGAAGCCAGCGCTACATGCGCCGACTTTGTAGCTGCTTGTGTCGTTTTCGAAGCCGTAACCCGACAGGTTGATGTAGGTGTACCTGGTGGTGAGTTGCAGCACCGACCCGCCGTAGGACGTGGATCGGTACAGCCGCAGCGAACTCGAGCATGCTGCGAGCGGCGTGATCTCGGTCGATCGAGCAGACACGGCTGTAGCTCGATCCATTGCGGCCTCGCTGCGGTAGCACGTCGTCACGGTCCCATTGGACGTGCAAGCTCGTGCAGCACCCCACCCATCCTGCAAATTGATCGTGGTTCCCTCGAAGGCGGCGAGAACGCCGCCGGAGTCGGCCGCACTGACCGGCGGTGTCGGCAATCCGAGGACGGCGGTCATCATGAGTGCGACGGTGGCAGTGATGGTTCGGGTGCGCATGGTTCCTCCTACGGAAATTTGATGACTGTGATGGTCTTGGTTGGTTGATCGAGTGCGACCTTGGCGCAGTCTGCGTCTCGGGAGTCGCCGCGAATCGCGATCGTCCACCCGTCGAGACCTGATTCGTCGACGATTCGTTTTGCGGATGCGAGCACGTCGACCGCGGCGGCGCAGGCAGCAGCGTTGACTTCATTGACGAGGCGGTCGTTCAGTGCGAGGACGGCCAAGTTGTCGGGCGTGAGTTCGGCGTCGGCGTTGACGAGCCCGATTCGACCGCAGACCTCGCTGTCGCCTGGGTAGACCTCCACCACACCGGTCACTGCGATGCAGACGGTGAGGGGTGGTACGTCGCTGGTTGGGCCTAGGGTGCCATTGGCCCATTGCTCGGCGCATGCTGCGATCGGATCTGCATTCGCGGGGATGACGATGGCGTCGGATCGGGGGTCCTCGGCGGCCCGACACGCGATGCCCTGCGCGGGCTGTATTGGCTGACCCGAACGAATCAAAGCGGCGACGCCGACCGATCCGCCAACGATCACAATCGTGCCGACGACGACGGCCCCGATCGATCGGCGCCGGCGACGCCGCGCATTCAGTGCGTCGGCAAGGCTGCGAGCGCGAACGACCACGCGATCGACGTCGGCGTCGAGTTCGGCTTCGGTCGGCTCCGGGAATGCAGCGGCCCAGGCATCGGGACGGTCGCGTATCCATACGTCGACGAGGTCGGCGAGTTCGTTGGGGGTTTGGTCGTCGCTCATGGCTGGGCCCTCGTGGCGTTCTCGTGAACGACCGGGTCGACGTACGCCTGGCGCAAGGCGAACCGTGCGCGCATCAGACGCTTTCGCGCTGCGGCCTGACTGATGGACATTTCCGCTGCGATGCGTGGCCCGTCATAGCCGATCGCATGAAGGACGAGTACTTGACGCGCCGCAGGCTCGAGCATGTCAAGCGCTGCTCGGAGCGCGTCGGATCGAAGTTCCGACTCGGCGTCGGCCAGACGAAGCTCAGCATCCTCCTCGGCCGACGGGACGAACGGCAGCGGGTCACGCCGAAGGGTTTCGAGGGTCTTTCGCCGTGTGTTGTTCTTGCGAGCGTGATTTGCGGTGAGGTTGCTGGCAGTCCGCACCAGCCACGAACGCTGGGTCGAGTCGGGGAGCGGAGCAAGTTCATCGAGACGTTCTGACGCCAATGCGAATACGTCGACCCAGAGGTCGTCCACGCTCGCCGGGTCACGCTCGAGTCGCGCCAAACACGCCCGAACAGTGCGACCGTGCACACGGATCAGGTTCCTGAGGCGGTCTTCTCGGTCGTCTCGCAGATCGGTCACGTTCCTCGATGGTCGTGCGGTAATTGGGTCGGCGCACTAGAAGTGTCAACCACACCAGATGTGTGCCACCGCTGAGGATGCTCATCATGTCGGATCGAGGGTGGTGATCGTGAGCAACAGGCTGTCGGGTTCCGCGCCGACGTCGCGAACGTACTGATCGGCAAACACCAGTGCACTCATCGGTTCGGGAAACGGGCCGAGTACCGACGTCTCATCCGTGACCAAGTCGACAACGACGACCACATGTGGGGCATACATCCGATCATCGATGTGGTCCAGAGCACTCTCAGGGGTCAACCCCATCATCGGATCATCAGGTCTCATTCTTCGTTGGTCGCTGCGCGTTCGTGTGAGGCCTCGCGGCGCACCAGAAGAAGTGCGGGGGGGGGAAAATCTTCGCGGCGATGACATCAAGGCTCACGTTGAAAGTGTCGAGCGGTGGCTTGGTGTGACACACAAACGGACCACTTCCATTCCGGCGGGACTGACAATCCACCGGAGTGAACGTCGACCCGATCACCCAAGTCGTATCGATCGGTCGGTTTCCGCGTCAGATTCGACTGATAATCCCGGGCAAGAACGCTGTGACCCGCACCTGAGTTCCGGCGAAGTGTTTGACCTCCAAGCCCTATCGCCCCAGCGCATAATCCCGTCAATCAAGCAGCACCCTCACAGAGTATTACCCGGTCGGTGCGCGGAACCGTTGCGTTTCGTTACGATGGCTTCATGACAGTCCCCGGCAAGGGAGGGCGGCCGCGGAAGTGGCGGTCCGACGCCGACCGTGTGCGGGCGCATCGGGCTCGAGAGCGCGGCGAGGCCGAGCCGGCGACGTTCGATCAGGGGCTTGGTGATGGCGACGAGCTTGCCCGGGCGATCGACCGTGGCCGTCAGTTGCAGGCGGAGCTTGTCGTCGCTATCCAGTTGCTCGCCGAGTCGGACGCGGCGTTACAAAGCGAACGTCGGCGGCACGCAGCGACACAACGCAAGCTTGACCGGGAGCGGGCGGACCTCGACGCCATCCGCGCGACCCTCGACCATCGAGCCGAGGAGCTACGCGCAGCGCACGACGAGCTGTTCGAGCTGAGACCGGACAACAGCCAGTTGCGTGAACAGCTGGCGCTCGCTGCGCAACGCGCCCAGCAGGCGGGGCCGAATCGCGCAGCACGCCGCCAAGCAGCGAAGCGCGATCGTCGCACTGAGCGCTGAGCTGCGAATCGAGGCGAACTTGCCTCGAAACGAAACGCAACGATTTGGTACACCAAGCGGGTAATGAAATGTGAAGAACTCCCTGGCCCGCCTCCGCGGACGGCTTGAGAGCGGCGCTGTGCGTGCGATTTTGGTGGCCGAGCCGGAGCGGTTCGTCGCCAACGGCTGGCGGTCGACATCGACTGCGCCCAGCCCCGAAGG
>DASQFE010000163.1:0-2204 GCA_035633295.1 Ilumatobacteraceae bacterium
TGGCCGGCCGAGCCTCTCTAGCTCAATGGTAGAGCAGTGGACTTTTAATCCATTGGTTCAGGGTTCGAGCCCCTGGGGAGGCACCGCTGTCAGTCGATGGCGTTGGCCGCGTGTCGGTTGATGTCGGCACGTAGGGTGCGACGATGGCCGAGCGGATCGAGATCGCGACCGTCGGCGCCGACTATGACGCTCGACGATGGCCAGCCGACCTGAGAACTGCACGGGCGTGGCACGTCGCACTTGTGCTATCGAGTCATGCATGACATCCGTTGGCCTCCAGGAACTCCGTCAGGACGCGTACGACCTCGTGCGGCGCGTCGAGAACGGCGAGGAGATCCAGATCACCGTGGCAGGTCGGCTTGCTGCCCGACTGGTTCCGATCGCGCCACGGCAGTGGCACCGCTGGGATGATGTTGCCGACCTGTTCGTCGGCCGACCCGATCCAGATTGGGAGCGCGACCGGGATCTGATCGACCAGTCGATCGTGAGCCAGCGGCCGTGGCGCTCGTCGCTATGAAGTGAACTCGCCTGGGCCGACTACGGCTTCGCCGCGTTCGACGGCCACGACGATTCGCTCGGCGACCACGCGTGGCGCCAGACCCTCTGGCATCTTCGGAGCGGCGCCGTCGAGCGGACGGGTTGCCAATCCCGTCTCGGTGTGCGGTGGGCGCGCATCGATCACCTGAATCTTCGACCGGCGGAACTCGCGCCGCACCGACTCCATCGCTGCAGCAGCGGCCGCCTTCGACGCCGAGTAGGCGGCCATGCCGGGCATCGGGGTCTCGGCCACGACACCGGAGACGTTGACGAAGAAGCCCTGCGACTCGGCGAGCGGCCCGGCCACTCGCTTGGCCAGCCACATCGGGCCGAGCGCATTGGTGAGGAACAGCTCCTCCATGACCACGTCGTCGGTATCGACCAGATCACCGAACGCGACGATGCCCGCCGCCACGACCACGCCGTCCAGTCGACCGAAACGATCGGCGCAATAGGTCACCAGTTCGTCACCCGCCGCGCTGTCACGCAGGTCGATCTGCAGATCGGCCGGCTGGTTGCGGCCTACCCGTACCACGGTGGCCCCGCGCTCGGTGAGCACGGCGGTGATCTCTCGGCCGAGCCCGCCGGTTGCTCCGACGACAGCAACGACAGCACCGGACAGGGCACGATCGGGCATGTGGCGTCGCTCTCAGATTCCGAACGACGCGTGCTGGACGGTCTCGATGGATGTCTCGTCGCCGGACAGGGCGACCTGACTGTGCGCCTGACGACCGAAGACGAACATGACGAGTTCACCGATGCCGCCGCTCACTGTCACCGACGGCTCGGCCTTCTTGGCGACGACGGACGGGTGACCGTCGGTCGGCTCCAACACGATCCCGATCGTGGACGACCTCACCATCCGCTTGGCCATCTTCGACATCATCGACGCCAGTGTGTCGGTGAGGTCGACCTCGAGCTCCCGCGGATCCCACACGCCGCCGGCGCGGCGAACGTCCTCGTGATGCACGAAGAACTCGACGGTGTTGGCCACCTTGTCGATCGCCGCGATCCTCGTCGGCGACCAGACCGGCGGGCCGGAGCGCACGGTGTCGATCAGGTCGTCCCACTCGGCGGCGGCGGCCCCCGCTTGCACCTTGTCGGTGTACCCGGCTGCCTTCGAGATCACGATGCCGACCGCAGCGTCGGGACGACGTTCGCGTACCACCAGATGGGCGGCGAGGTCGCGGGTGGTCCAGTCGCCGCAGAGGGTGGGTGCATCCGGGCCGACCTCGCTGAAGAGATCACAGAGCGCAGCACGCTCCTGTTGGGCGGGGTACGTGCCGGTGGTCATCGGGCAACGGTACCGTCGCGTCATGACGTACGAGCACCTGCTGGTCGACCGTGACGGCGACATCACCACGATCACGTTGAACCGTCCCGAGAAGCGCAACGCCCTGGCGCTCGATGTGATGGTCGAATTGACCGAGACATTGCAGGAGGTCGGCGCCACTGACGCGCTCGGCGTGATCCTCGCCGCGAACGGCCCGGTGTTCTCCGCCGGCCACAACTTCGGCGACATGGCCGGAGCCGACCTCGACGACGCGCAGCGGCTCTTCGAAGTGTGCACCTACATGATGGACACCGTGCAGGGAATCCCCCAGCCGGTGATCGCACGGGTACACGCGCTCGCCACGGCGGCCGGCTGTCAGCTTGTCGCAACATGC
>DASQFE010000164.1:0-2919 GCA_035633295.1 Ilumatobacteraceae bacterium
CCCCGTCGTAGAGGAGCAGCTCCACGCATCGCGCGTTGCGAGAGAACACGCTGAACCCAGCACCACCCGCCAGCACGCGTGCCCCGAGCGGGTGCGGCGAACCGTCCTCCACCAACGACAACATAGCGGTCCCCAGCCACCAGATCGACCTGCCCCACACACGAGCAGGTTCCAGCGCATGTCACACTCGCCCTGTGTTCGTGCGTGCCGGTGCCGGTCGACAGAGCGCACACTCCACTCCGACCACCTTCCTCGACTGCACACGAATAGCCGGCGCACTCGGTCAGGTCGAGAGGGTCGAGCGGCCGCTCGTAACACGAGCGCCCACAGTCACCGCCCTCGCACCAGCGGCAGGGATTATCTCGCTGTGAATGGGCCGAAGTGGAGCGGCACTGGCCCGGTCCGGGAGCGCATTACGAGCGCTCGCTCGGAGGGAGATGCTGCAGTGGCAGCGCTCGCCATGCGGGTTCTTCCTGGGGTTGGTGGTTGCCTGGGAGGTGTGAACACGAGCGGTGGGGCGGTCTGAGCCAAGCGTCGTTGACAGACGGCACCACGATCGGTTGCAGGTGACCTCGGACCCTGGAGCGAGACTTTGCGCTGAAGGAATACTCGTAGCCATGGCCTGCCCGACGTCCACGACTGGGACCATCGGGTGGTTGTTGGCGGGTGATCCGTCGGTGCGATGGCAGGTGATGAGGGATCTGCTCGGCCGACCCGAGGATCAGGTGGCGGTGGAACGTGCCCGTGTGGCCACCGAGGGGTGGGGTGCGCAGCTCCTCGCTGCCCAGGACCCGGATGGGGGCTGGGCTGGCGCGCTGTACAGCCCGAAGTGGACGTCGACGACGTACACGCTGCTGCTCCTGGAGCGTCTCGGTCTGGAACCAGGCGATCCTCGGGCACTCGCGGGGTGCCGGCTGCTGTGGGAGGGTGCGCGCTGCTATGGCGGCGGGTTGAACCTCGCCAAGTCGGTCCGCGAGCCTGAGACGTGCATCACCGGGATGCTGGTGTTGTTGGCCGCGGCGTTCGGTCACGACGATGCGCGTGTGGATCCGACGGTGGAGTGGTTGGTGGGCGAGCAACTCGCCGATGGTGGCTGGAACTGCGAGTCCATCCGTCGCGGCTCGAGTCACGGGTCGTTCCACACGTCGATCACGGTGTTGGAGGCGCTCTCGGCATACGAGCGAGGTGGCGGTTCGGTGCCCGTCGCATCAGCGATGGTGGCGGGCCGGGAGTTCTTCCTCGATCACCGGCTCTACCGGTCGCATCGGACCGGTGAGGTGGTCGATCGAGCGTTCGCACGGTTCCCGTTCCCACCACAGTGGCACTTCGACATCATGCGCGGTCTGGAGCACTTCCAGGCTGTCGGGGCCGACCGCGACGGGCGCCTCGAACAGGCCGTCGAGGAGGTCCGCCGGGCGAGACGAGCCGATGGCAGGTGGCCGATGTATCGGCCTCATCCTGGCCGCTACTGGTTCGCGCTCGAAGCGCGCGGGGCGAGCCGCTGGTCGACGCTGCGTGCCACGCGCGTGCTGACGTGGTGGGATCGGTTGCGGTCGCGATGACGCCTGATCCCGGTGTGATCGAATGGATCCTCGCGTCCTCCGAGCCAGCTGCTCGTTGGATCGTGCACGCCCACTTGCTCGACGGTCCGGACCATGTCGGGCTGGCCGCCGCCGAGCACGACACGGTCCTGAACGACCCGGCCACCGGCGAGCTGATCGCCCGTCTTCCGGAGTGGAACAGCGTCGCTGAGATCTCCGGGCATCAACACCCGGCGTTCGCACCGAACCTGCTCGGCCTGCTCGCCGACATGGGCGTCGCCGGCGGCGACGACGAGCGGATCGAACACCTCCTCGACACCATGCTCGACCACCACATGCCTGACGGGCGCTTCGCGATGGCCGCGACGAGCCGAGTCGCGCCCGAGGGTGGGTGGGGGTCGCTGCTGTGCGACACCCACGCCGTCACCGAGGTTCTCCTGCGCTTCGGTCGCGGCGGCGACCCGCGTGTGGCGCGAGCGATGCACACCACGATCGACGATCTGGTCAGCACCGCCCAAGGGCTGGCATGGCCGTGCCGCCCCGACGAGCTGAGCGGGTTCCGGGGGCCTGGCCGCAGGCACGACCTGTGCCCGCTGGCAACCCTCGAGGCGCTTCGGGTCTGGTCGCATGTCCCGTCCGCCCAGCGACCTGTCGAGCTGGGCGAGGTGGCCCGAGTGTCGTTGCGGGCGTGGCGATCGCGTGGCGGCGAGCAGCCGTACATGTTCGGTCACGGTTCACGGTTCAAGACCGTCAAGTGGCCCACGACCTGGTACGACATCCACGGCGTGCTCGACACCCTCGGCCGGTACCCGACGCTGTGGAGAGGTCCCGAGGCCAACCCGGACGACCGTGGCGCACTCGCCGAGCTTGTCGCCTGCCTGATCGCGTACAACGTCGCCGACGACGGAACCGTCACCCCGCAGTCGTGCTACCGGGACTTCAAGGACTACTCGTTCGGACAGAAGAAGCGGCCCTCACCATTCGCGACCGCCCGACTCCTGCAGGTGCTGCACCGGTTCGAGGATCTCCGCGACGAAGCCGCTGCGGTGGATGTCACCGCGCTCAGCAGCTCCAAGAGCGGCACCGACACCGCCCGTCCACCGAAGCTGCAGCGGCGAGAGCGCAGGACCAGATGAAGCCAGATGCGGACATGCACGAGCGCCGGTTCACCTCGACACGATCGTCGGTCGCGTACACCGCAGTGCCGGCTGGGCCGGCTCGGGCCACGATCGCAGTTCTGCATGCCTGGTGGGGCCTGACCGACGTCGTGACCGGTGTCTGCGATGATCTCGCCGAGCTGGGCTACGTCGCCGTCGCCCCCGACCTCTACGCCGGCGACCTTGCGGCAACACCCGCGGAGGCCGCCGCGTTGCGGGCA
>DASQFE010000165.1:0-6393 GCA_035633295.1 Ilumatobacteraceae bacterium
CACAGGTCGGAACCTGCGGTTCGGTGCCGACGTTGGTCGCCCATTCCGCACTGGTGAGTTCGCGCCCAGCCATCGCACACGCGGTGCGTTCCCAGCTATCGCTGTCGAGCAAGAAGCGGCGCACACCGTGGGCGGTCGCGACGATCGCTTCCCGGTCGTCGGCAGCGAAGGACACGGGCCCGATCCGACTGTCGATCGTCGTGGCGACGCCGAGCGGTTGTCCATCGGGGTCGAGCACGCTCACCGTACTGGCGAGTCCAGCCGCGATCACAGAACCGTCGGCCGCTACGGCGATCTGGACAATCGTTCCAACGTCGGCCCTCCACGGCAGAAGCGCTTCGCGCCGCGTCATGTCCCATCGCGTGACGAGGCCGTCGGCCCCGCCACCGACCAGCATCCGCCGGGTTGGATCAACAGCAAGCGTCCGCACCACAGCGGGTGCGACGAGCTCGTACGAAAGTTGCCAATCGTCCCGATCGAAAACCGCGAGCCGCGGGTCGGGACCGCCGAAGGCAACTGCCAGATCACCGTCTGCGACGAACGCCAGCGCTGAAGCGTTCGCGCTCGACGCGAGGGTGGCCACGCGTCTTCCACTTCGGTCCCAGATCTCGACGCCGGCGGGTGTGATCGCGGCCAGCGTGTCGCCGCCGGGGGCCACATCGAAGGCAACGTTGGCCAGGGTGGACTCGTCGACGGTGAACTCGGACATCACCGATCCGGTCGCGACATCGATGAAGGTGAACGCCCGACCCGTGAAGTCGAGACGTGCGGCCGTCTCGACAACGAGAGTCGTCGAGGTCGCGTCGAGACGGACGTCGAGCACACAGCAGCCACTGCTCGCGCCCGCGGCGCTGAATCGGGTGATGACTCGGCCAGTTGCGAGCTCGACCAGCTGCACTCGGCGGATGGCAAGGTCGGCGTCGCGTGCCCAACCGACGACGAGCGCACCGTCGCTGCTGGCGCGAGCGGAGATCCAGTCCGCGGGCATCGGTTCGGAAATGGCAGTGTCGCCGGTCGTCGACGTCCAACGCGCGGCGGTCCCGTTCGCGCCGCCGGTCAGCAGTGTCGATCCGTCACTCGCGAACGCCAGCGCACCGTCGACCGCTCCCCACCCGGGCCGACTCGCCACGGGCTGGGCGCCGCGCACATCGGCCACGATCAGCTGACCCGTACCACCCCCGACGACCAGCACGCCGGGAGCTGCGGGATCGAATGAGAGTGCATGCGGCGACATGTCTGCGAATGATGTGACCACGCTGGGCCCGCCAGGGCCGTCCAGCGCCCACACCGTCACCGTGCCTTGGACAGGCGCACCGGCCAAGTACCGGCCGTCGCCCGAAAACGACAGAGAGGCGATCGGAGGGCCCGGATCGACCGGCACGAGCGGTGGCCCGATCTGGGATGCAGCAGCCGGGTCCCAGAGCGCAGCGGCACCCTCCGCCCATGTGGTGGCCAACATCCCGTTGCGCGAAAAGGCCACGGTCGCCGGCGTGTGCTGGAGCGCGGCGAGTGGACGCGGCGATCGATCTGCGTCGGTCAGAGGCCACACGACAACGTCGCCGCGCTCCGATCCCGTTGCGATCGTCGCCCCGTCGTGCGATCCGTCGATGCTCACGATCGGGTCCCCGCCCGCCGCACGCATCACGACCTCGTCGACGTCGTCCTGGGGCCACCAGCGGACGAGGGAACCCTCGTCCGTGGCCACGACAACCGAGCCATCTCCGATGATGCTGACCGCGGTGACCGACCCATCGGACTCCAAGGAGTCGAGCTCGACGCCACTCTCGAGGTCGACGTAGACGGCCAGACCGTGGCCGTCGCCGTCTCCGCCGAACACAGCGTGTTGCCCGGCGGCGTCGACATCGAGCGATCCGAGCGAGTCCAAGGCCGGGTGCACGAATCCGCGCAGCACGCCGCGCGGTGACTGTCTGGCCGGCACCGATGCCGACAGCGCGTTCCACAGCGCCGCGTTCGTCTCTGCGTTCACGTCGCGATGGCGGGCCTCGACGGACAGCAGGAGCGCCGTGTCGAGATCATCGTCGAGCAATTGGGCGGAGCGCGTGGCCAAGCGCGCCGCGTCGGACCGCCGCGCCTCCGCCGTGGCGGCGGTTGCGGCTCGATCGGCGCGACGGCCCTCCATTGTGGCGATCACGGCGAACGCGGTCGAAAAGACCGCGACCACACCGAGCGCCGAAACAACGACCCGCCGGCGCCGGCGTTGTGCCGCCGCCCACGACTCCTCTCGCGCGACGCCTTCGTGAACGAAGCACAGCTCGGCCTCGGTGAGATGGAGGTCGGTCGACGTCGTCCACCGTCGCATGTGATCGAGTCGACCACCGCTCAACAGGAACGACTCGTCGTGTCCGGATTCAGCCCACTCACCCGCAGCAGCGGCGAGACGGCGGCGGTTGCGCAGGTCGTCGTGTCGCTCCGCGATCCAACCGGCGAGGCGATCCCACGCGGTGAACAGCGCCTCGTGGGCGACTTCGATCGTCGGCCCCCGCGTGACCGGATCGCGGTCGAAGGTCAGTAGGCGATGCGCTGCGAACTGTTTGGCGACATCATCGACCGCACCGATACCGAGGTCCATCGACATCAGGTCGGAATACCGGACGCGACATCGCCGGCGGTTCTCGTTCTCGCCGACGTCGACCAGTCGGAGGAAGAGCTGCTCGGCAGCACTGCGGTGCGCGGTGTCGAGCGACTGGTACAGCTCCTCGGCCCGCCGTCCGAGCGCTCCGGTGATGCCGCCCGACGCACGCGCCGCCGCGCGCGTGAGGGTACGGTTCTCTCGGCGCTCGACGAGTTCCGTCAGCGCGTGCTGGAGGAGCGGGAGGCCGCCCGGCTGGTCGCGGACCTCGCGGACGATCTCATCCACCAGACCCGGCTCGAGTTGCAGTCCGGCGGTATGAGCCGGCTGCACGATCGACGCGACGAGGTCATCGTTGGAGGGGAACGCGACAGTGACGAGCCCACCTCTCACGAGTTCTCCGAACGTGTGGAGGCCGAGTGGCTGATCGAAGGCATCGGCGCGCAGGGTGATCACGATGCGGCACCGAGACTGCTCCTCGGTTGCGGCGGCCGTCAGCGCCTCGATAAAGGGAGCACGCCGCTCCGATGGAACCATCGAGAACAGTTCCTCGAACTGGTCGATCACAAGCAGCAACGAGTGCTGCGGCGGAAGGATCTCGTCGCAAAGGTGGACGAGCCCGAACGGATGTCCCGTGAGCGTGGCGCGAAGATCGCCTTGCCCGCTCACCGCCACGCGGAGCAGCGCTGATTCCAGTTCATCGAACGGCGAGCCGCCCGGGTGCATGTCGGTGACCAGCCACGGCGTCGCACCGAGCGAGCCGCGGCGGACAGCCGGTACCAGTCCGGCACGCACAACGCTCGACTTGCCGATCCCACTCGGCCCGACCACCGCCACGAGGCGATGGGCCCGCACGGCGGCGACCAGCTCGTCCGTCAGCACGCGACGTCCGTAAAAATCGTTCGCGTCGCTCTCCTGGAATGCACGTAACCCCTTGTACGGATTCCGGACCTCGCCGACGAGCTCTTCGGCGTCGCTGGCAGCACCCTCGGGCGTCCACATCCGCTGACCGCCATCCATCCGACCGCCGAACGTAGGCACGTCGTGGGACGCGCGTCCTTGCCGCATCAACGCGTCCGCGACCACCTGGAGTGCGGCAAGGTCTGCCTCGAAACTCGGCGGGCGATCCGTCTCCCCGATCAACGGGGGAGACAGAAATGCGTGACCATCGAGATCAAGAAGGATCGTGTCGGCGCAGACGTCTCCGTGGGCAATGCCGTGACGGTGCAGAGCATCGATCGCGCCGCACACCTGCGCAAGCACCGCCGCCGGCTCCAAGAGCCCACCGAACACAGACGCGTCCGGGCGATCGTCTCCAACATGTTGGTCGCTCACGGCCCGCTGGCCAAAACGAAGCGACAGCGGACCACCTCGGAGCCATCGCCATGCGACGCACGCACCCGATGGATCGCGCCAGTAGTCGTCCACGGAGAGTAGATGCGGATGCTCGACGTCGGCGAGCGCTAGAGCAGACGTCTCGAACGTCGCGACGAAAGCCGGCTCGTTTGCGATATCCGGACCGCAGATCCGCAGCATCGACTCTCGCCCGGGAACGCGCTGATACGCGCGAGTCCACCGCACCGAGCCCAACCGCCGGACCTCCGCGCGAAGCTCGTATCCGCGGATCGCCATCGGCAGGGCGTCAGCGGCGTCGAGCCCTTGAATCGCCGTGTCCAGTAATCGGTCGTGTGTGAGGATCTGGTGATGGAGCTGATCGAGGGCGGGTGACGGATCGAGCCCGAGCTCTTCCACGAACGTCTCGCGCGTTCGCGCGTACACGATCAACGCATCACGCTGGCGTCCTGCTCCGTAGAGGGCCCGCATGTGCAGGCCGCGCAGCCGTTCGTCAAACGGGTGCTCCCGGCACAGCACGTCCAGCTCATCGATCACGGCGACGTGGCGCCCGAGCACAAGGTCGGCGTCGATCCGGTCGGCCACTGCACCGAGGCGCAACTCGCCGAGGCGGACCGCCTCGCCGCGTAGCGCGGGCTCCACAGCGAGATCACCGAACGGCTCACCTCGCCAGCAGTCGAGCGCCGCTCGCAACGTCTCGGCAGCCTCTGCCGGATTATCCGCCGCCAGCTTCGCCCGGCCGAGTCGGACGAGCCGTTCGAACCGGATTGCGTCGACCGCGTCGGGGTCGACCTCGAGGCGATATCCGCCGCCCTCGTTGACGATCGGGTCGTCGAGGAGCCTGCGAAGTCGCGACATGTACGCCTGCAACGTGTGTCGAGCCTGCGCAGGAGTGTCGTCCGCCCACGTGAGGTCGATGAGCCGATCCGCCGACCGCAGGCGCCCCGGCTCGAGGAGCATGAGCGTGAGCACGAGGCGCTGCTTCGGTCCCCCGAGCGGGATCCGATCGCCCGCCCTGACCGCCTCAACCGGGCCGAGCACTCCATAGCGCACGAGGCAATCATAAGGCCCAGGTGAACAACGCTCGATCCAGTCCGTCGACGGAGCAGCGAGGTCTGTCACCTCGTTGATGATCCGCTCAACAGCTTGCAAGATCCCTGCAAGCCCAGCCGAACCCGTCGCTGACATGCCAGTAGCCGAGGATGCGTTCGTGCGAGGTTCGTGCGATGCGCCTCCGCGATGTTGGATGCACCGGAACCACCGGCCCGCTAGCTGTCAAGGAGGATTCATGAGAACGTTCCAACCGCTCGTTCAGATCAGTGGCCGCGTCCGGATCGGTCCGCACCATCGTCTGTTGGGAAGTCATCGGTCGATGTCGGCGGTTGGACCGAGCCTTATAGCAGTGTGCCTGCTCTTTGCGGCCTGCGGAAGCGACGAAGGCGATGCTGATCGCTCAGCCCGAAGCGCCGCAATCTCACCGGGATCACCAACGAGTACCGGCGTTGCATCGACGGAGCCTGTCGGCCAGCGCCCCACAGCGGGTGCAGTCACGACGTCGTCGGAGCCGCCTCTTCGAGCGATCGAGCCAACCGCGACAATCCCCCTCGGTACACATGTCGACGGCGGTCTCGTCACCGACGACGCCGTCTGGGCCGTGGTGACGGAGACAGAGATGTTGTACCGAATCGACCCCGACACGAACAGCGTTGTCCAGGAGGTCTCGGTGCCGGGAATCGGGCATCGCTTCGACATTGGTCACGGCGCAGCGTGGGTGACCGACTTCGACGGAAGCCTCGTTCGGCGCGTGGAACTGGAGAGCGGCACGATCGTCGCCGAGATCCCGACCGGACGGAATCCGGAAGGAGTTTCCGTCACCGACGATGCGGTCTGGGTGGCGAATCATCGCGACGGCACGGTCACTCGCATCGACCCGACCACCAACGAGGTGGTCGCCACGATCGAGGTCGGTCCATCGGGGCCCGCCGGACCACAGCCGATCGTGGCCTCCGACGAGCGCGTCTGGGTTGGTGTTCCCAATCTGGCACAGGTCGTCGTGATCGATGCGTCGACCAACGCCATCGTCGCGCAGATCGACAGCAGCGCGACGTGTGGCGAGATGTACCTCCTCGACGAGTCGGTCTGGGTGAGCAACTGCTTCGAGAGCGATGACGTGGCGGTCATCGAACAAGCCGGAGAGGAAGCTCGAGGGCTGAAAGCCGGAGGGCCCGCCGGCACGGCCATCCTCATCGGCGGCGACGTCTGGTTGTCCACCATCTCGTTGCAGGAGCCGGTCGGACGGTTCGTCCGAGTCGACCCGGCGACGCTCGAGATCCTCGGCTCCGTGGTCGCCGACCCACCGTCGTACACTGTGGGACAAGGCTTCGGTTCCATCTGGCAGTTCTCGTGGGACACAGGCGCGGTCATCCGACTCCCGATCGACGCCCTCGATC
>DASQFE010000166.1:0-2408 GCA_035633295.1 Ilumatobacteraceae bacterium
GTCGAATCTGCTGAAGGAGGAAGATGATCATGCGCAAGGTGGTGCACTTTGAGATCCCTGCGGACGACCTCGATCGAGCGAAGGCCTTCTATAGTTCGGTCTTCGGCTGGGCGCTTCAGACGGTGCCGATGGCTGGCGGTGGGTACACGGCCGTCGTCACCACGCCGGTGGACGGGCAGACCCAGCTTTGAGGGGAACGCCGACCTTGATGTCAAACCGTAGTGGCTCTCGCACGACCTTGTCTTCGGTCCTGGGTTGTATGAAGCACGAAGACGAGTACTCAGTGCAGGCCTTGACACCGCGCCTGTAGGGGTATCGAATCGGACTCTCGGTACAAACCGCCCACAGGCGCGGTGGTGCTTGGACCCGGGTGCGGTCGCCCGAAGCGTCTGCAGAAGCAGCGAAGGAGAAGCCATGATTCTCGAGGACCGTCGTGACGTCGAGGGCGATATCACCGAGACGTTGGGCCTCGTGCCCGCGTTCTTCAAGGCCGTTCCCGATTACCTGCTCCCGACCGAATGGGCGAGCTTCAAGAGCCTGGAACTTTCGGACGCCACGGCACTTCCGAATAAGTACAAGGAGCTGATTGGTCTGGCGGTGTCGGGCGCGACGCGGTGCCGATACTGCGCGTACTTCCACACGGAGGCGGCGCGGATGTTCGGCGCCACCGAGGAGGAAATCGTCGAGACTGCACTGATCGCGAAGAACACGATGGGCTGGTCGACGTATCTGAACACCATGCAGTTCGATTACGGCGCATTTGTTCAGGAGTTCGACAAGATCGTGGAGTACTCGAAGGCCCACGCCGGCGTTTCGGATTGAGGCACTGTCGTCGAGCCGGTGGCCACCACTCCCGCGCGGCGGACTCCGTCGGAGTTCAACCACCGACCGGTGGGTTCTGGTCGAGCCGAGCGCGGGCGCGGTCGTAGTCCTCGACGGCGCGGGCGAGGGTGGTGATCGCTGCCTGGGGAACGGCGTCCGGCCGGGCACGTAGAGCATCCAGGGCCATCCGCGCACCGGCGACAAGAGCGCTGAGTTCGGTCGTCGTCAGGGTCACGGTCAATACGTTGGGGCGCACGTGCTCGAGGTGCACGACGCCGACCATACGCTGGGCCCCTGCCGAGGGTCGAGTGTCATGCCGTCGCTCACGGCAGTGCTCGCTGGCCGGGCGGAGCCCTGTTCCAGGTGCGTTATTACGGTGCCCGCAGCGCGATGCATCCATCGAGATATATCGATGTGCGCCTGATCGCAGCTCAGCGATTTGGCCTGACCGGACCTGGACGGCGTGGGCAGTCCACGGACGTCAGCATGTTTGACGTCTCCTCCATCATGTTCTCGATCCGCAGCCCTACCCGGACATGGTTCGGTCACCGAGACTGTCCGTCCTCGACTCAGAGCGCACGGTGGATGCCGGGTCTAGATCGCTGATGGCGAAGATGACCGGCCCCGGGCCGCCGCCGGGCGCGCTCCGCTGGCTCGCCGTTCGGTGGCGATGTTCTCGATGGACGTGGTGACGACACCGGCTGCTTCCGCTTGGCGGATAGCGGCATTCTCGGTCCGGCGGACAGCCCCCGCAGGCGCATCACCCGGACCTGTTAGCGCGTTAGTGTCGAGAGCGGTATGCAGCACAACGACCGCGGACGCCAGTCCAGATGCCGATGACGTTCCGTCCGGTCGTCTGGATGGCGGTTCGGCCGCCTGAGTCTTCCAGCCGTTGGGCGTACCGCGCAGCCGTCGTCCGCGCACGGTCCGCCATGTTCCTGGTGTGAGTACTGGATCGCTCGGTCACCACCTGAGCTCAACCCATGGACGTTTGGTCCGGCCGGGCCAAACCGACGAGGATCACTCCGGCACGCCCACCCTCGCGTAGCGCCGAGCCGGGCACGCCGAGATGACACCGAAACGAGGAGCGTCGCTGCGGCCGGATGCGATATGTCGAGTTGGTATGGACCGAGGTCCAAGGACCCTGGTCGCACTGTCGATGCGGCCGAGACCATGGCACCGTTCCCTCGGCCCCCGCCATCGAGGTAGATCCACTCGGCGCCAAGCCATCAGCGACCGCAGTCCGGGTCGCGAAAGCACGCGATGCCGGAACAGTCGTGGATAAGTTGGGTCCGTTGCCCCCGACCGCCCAGAGGAACGACGCACACAGTGCCCGAGCCACGGGATCCGGCACCGTGAACTCCACTGTGCGTGTCCGACGCTGCACCCGTTTTCCAGTTCGGAGTTGCACGCGAATTGCACGGCAGTGCTCGCGTTGTAGCATTAATGCAGGTCACGGCACTAGCGCTCGTAGCTCAGCTGGATAGAGCAGGGGACTTCTAATCCTCAGGTCGCAGGTTCGAATCCTGCCGGGCGCGCCATCGCGATTTGCCGCATTTTCGGCGGGCCGGGCCGGTGTTCCGCGA
>DASQFE010000167.1:0-2813 GCA_035633295.1 Ilumatobacteraceae bacterium
CCGAGCTCGGCGACCACTCCGACAACCCGTCGACCGCGCAGTTACAGGAGGTGCTGCCGGGTGTCGTCGAGCGCCACGGCGTCGCCATGACGCGCATCATGCTCGCCTCCACCGTGGCCGGTGAAGCGCCGGCCTCGGCGATCATCCGCGACCTGTTGAAGAACGACGAACTCGTCAAGCTGCCCAAAGCCGACGAGGTCACGATCGCCCCGCTGATCGACACGCAAAAGCGCACGGACGACGAGCAGGCTGCCGTCAAGGCCAAGCGCGCCGAGGCCAAGGCCGCGAAGAAGGAAGCCGAACGCGCCCGCAAGGCCCAGTCGGCCGCCGCCCGCAACCGCGCCTGACCGTCACACGGTGCCGGGCCTAATGTGACGCTGGGCGGTCCCAACGCTCGCGCCAGCACTTCAGCGTCACATTAGGCCCGGCACCGTGTGACGTTGTTCGTGATCGAGGAGCCAGGCCTTCGTATCGATACCGCCGGCGAAGCCGGTGAGCGCCCCATTCGAGCCGACCACGCGATGACATGGCACCACGATCGAGATCGGGTTCCGACCGTTTGCAGCCCCGACTGCACGAGCCTTGCGTCGATCGCCCATCCGTGCGGCCTGTTCGCCGTAGCTGATCGTGGTGCCGTAAGGGATGGACCGCAGCGCCATCCACGCCGACTGTTGGAAGTCGGTGCCGACCGGATCGAGTGGCAGGTCGAACTCCTCGCGTTCACCGTCGAAGTACTCGCCGAGCTGTGCAACGGTCGCAGCGATCACCGGATGATCGGGATCGGGAGACCCACCTGACATCGGGACCCGACCCCGATCGTCGCCGGGCCACAGGATCGCCCGCACGCCAACGTCTGACGCAACGATGGTGATCGGGCCGACCGGCGTGTCCATGACAGTGGAGACGAGTTCGGATTCGGTGGTCGAGGAGGTGTTCACGGTGTGGTCCTTCCAGATGGATCGATGGGCGACAGGCTCGCCCAGAGGTGGTGCACTGCGTACGAGCGCCAGGGTGCCCAGCCGTGCGCATGATCGGCGTCGACACCGATCGAGGCGAGCGCGTGGCGAACGCCGAGGTCGGAATCGAGGAACATGTCGGGGTGCCCGAGGCCGCGCATCACGACGTAGTCGGCCGTCCACGGCCCCACACCGCGCAGCCTCAGGAGCTGCTCGCGGGCGACGGCCGGATCGGCGCCAACGTGCAGCTCGACGTCGCCGGCAAGGACCGCTGCGGCGAGACGACGGATCGTGTCGCGCCGAGAATGTGGCATCGAGAACGCCTCGTCGCGTGCGGCAAGGAGTTGCTCCGGCCGCGGGAACAGCCGGTTGACCGCATCGATTGGCGTGTCGACGGCATCGATCGGGGTGCCGACCGCTTCGACGATCCGGCCCGCCACGGTTCGAGCGCCGGCCACCGACACCTGCTGGCCGATCACGGCTCGCACGGCGGTCTCGAATGCATCGACGCTGGCCGGTGATCGACGCCCTGGCACGGCCGTGACGAGGGCCCGCATCACCGGGTCGCCGCTGAGCGCCTCGTCGACCGCGGTCGGGTCGGCATCGAGATCGAGTAACCGTCGTATCCGTTGAACGGCAGCGGCGAGGTCGCCCCACGACGTCAACGCCAGCCGGGCGGCAACGTGATCGTCGTTCGCGACGAGACTGACCACACCCGACCCACCCGGCAGGTCGAGGCTTCGACGATAGGTCACACGATCCCACGACTCCGTGCCGCCGATCGCCCGCTCGCCGATGAACGCCATCACCGCCTCGGCTGCGAACGGTCGGCGCACCGGCAGCCGAACGGCGATCGTCGACCAACCACCACCCACCCCGTCGCTCACCCCTGCCGGAAATTCGGAGCGAGCATTGCGCTCAGCGCAATGCTCGCTCCGAATTTTGGGGTGGCGGGAGGTTCGCAGGGCGGTCGGTGAGGTGGCAAACACTTCACGGATGGTGTCGTTGAACTGGCGGACACTGCCGAAGCCCGCCGCGAACGCAATGTCGGTGAGCGGCATCGTCGTGGTCTCGACGAGCAGGCGGGCGGTGTGTGCGCGTTGCGCCCTCGCAATGGCGAGCGGACCTGCACCGAGTTCATCGGTGAGCACACGGTTGAGGTGGCGTTCGCTGTACCCGAGTCGGCGGGCGAGCCCTGGCACGCCCTCGCGTTCGACGAAACCGTCGGCGATGAGACGCATCGCTCGTGCGACGACGTCTTGTCGCACGTTCCACTCCGGCGATCCGGGCGAGGCATCGGGCCGACACCGCTTGCAGGCCCGGAACCCGTGTTGCTGAGCGGTTGCGGCGGTCGCGAAGAAGTCGACGTTCGTCCGCTTCGGGGTGATCGCCGGGCAACTCGGCCGACAATAGATACCTGTCGTGCGCACCGCCGTCACGAACCATCCATCGAAGCGCTGGTCGCGGCTCTGGACGGCGACGTAGCAGTGGTCGGGATCGAGCGGAAGCACGCACCAATCATGGCGGACCGACCGACGTTTGACGAGCGGAAATCGGACACGTCGATCAAGGCTCGAAACGACGCCTCCGGTCGGAGCCGAATGAGCCGCTCAGTCGCCGGCGACGGGTACGTACGTGATCGAGCGATCCACGTACGACGGGCCGGCGTCCGGTGAGCTGGCAGGAACGAGCCGGAATCGCAACAGGTACAGCCCAAGCAGACAGAACATCACACCGCCGAGGAACCCGAGCTGTTTGCCGACGGCTTGGGCGAACGCGCCGATCAGCAGGCCGCCGGCGACCGAACCGATCTCGAAGAACATCGTGAACGAGCTGACGGCCCACGCCCGATCGCTG
>DASQFE010000168.1:0-1754 GCA_035633295.1 Ilumatobacteraceae bacterium
TCAAAGGTCACCGTGACACCGGCTGACCTCGGGCTCGACTACGAGAACGTGACGCTCACCACCAGCGACGGCGTCGACCTCGCAGCGTGGTACATCCCGGCATCATCGTCTTCTGCTGTGGTCGTGATGCACGGCGCCGGCTCGACGCGATCCGACGTACTGGCAGAGGCGTCAGTGCTCCATCGCAACGGCTTCGGGACTCTGCTCCTCGACGCGCGTGGGCACGGCGACAGCAACGGCACCGCGATGGACTTCGGTTGGTTCGGCGATCCGGACATCAGCGCCGGCACCGCCTACCTGGCAACACGCAGCGACGTCGACCCCGAACACATCGGCGTCGTTGGCTTCTCGATGGGTGGAGAGGAGGCGATCGGGGCCGCAGCGACAGACCCCCTGATCGCAGCGGTGGTCGCCGAGGGAGCGACGGCGCGCACCGCCGACGACAAGGCCTGGCTGTCTGATGTCTACGGGTGGCGCGGCTGGCTGCAGGAGCAGATCGAAGAGGTGCAGTTCGGAATCACCGACCTCCTCGCCGAGGCGTCGTCGCCCACCACACTGCGCGATGCCGTCACAGCCGCCACTGACACATCGTTCCTCCTCGTCACGGCCGGCACCGTGGCCGACGAACAGCACGCTGCGGAGTTCATTCAGAACGCAGCCCCCGAGCGCGTGACCGTGTGGACCGTCGACGGGGCGACCCACACGGGCGGCCTCGACGCCGAGCCGGCTGCCTGGGAGGAACGGGTGATCCGATTCCTCGACGAGAACTTGGGGTCGAGATGAGCAATGGCACGGGCATCAGGAGACTCGTCGCGGCCGCCGGAGTCGTCGGTGTGCTCTGGGGAATCGCGCAGTACGTGTTGCAGGGTCCATACAGCATGCGCTCACGATTCCGACATGCCGCCATGGTCGAACTCGCACGCGTCGGCGGCGCCCGACGTGTGCTCACCGACGCCGATCTCGTCGGACTGCCCGAACCGGTCGCCCGATACGTTCGACGTACTGGATCTGTGGGCCGGCCGATTGTGACGAGCTTCCGCGCCCGGATCCATGGTCGAATCCGCGCCGGCGTCGACCGACCCTGGATGCCGTTCGTCGGAGAACAGGTGAACACCTACGGCGACGAACCGAATCGGCTGTTCTTCATCACGGCGGCAATGAAGGGCCTCCCCACCGACATCTTCCATGAGTTCGTGGACGAATCGGCGAACATGACGGTCAAGGTGTTCTCGCTCGTCACGATCGTCGATGCCCGTGGCCCCGACATGAACCGATCGGAGACGGTCACGATCCTCAACGACATGTGCGTGCTGGCACCAGCCACGCTGATCGATCCGGCGCTGACATGGAAGGCGCTCGACGACCGCCACGTCGTCGTGATACTCGATCGGTTCGACGAGACGGTCTCGGCGACCCTCACCTTCGACGATGACGATCGGCTGGTCGACTTCGTGTCCGACGATCGCTCCCGGAGCTCGTCGGACGGCCGATCGTTCACTCCCCAGCGTTGGTCGACGCCGCTCAGCGCGCAACGGGACTTCGACGGTCGTCGCGTGATGGCGCACGGTGAGGCCCGTTGGCACGCCCCGCTCCCCGAAGGCGAGTTCCCCTATCTCGACTTCGATCTCGACGCCATCACGTACAACGTCGGCTGACTGTTACATCTGGGGTCTGACCCCGGATGTAACGGTCAGCCGACGGAGATGAGGTCGACGACGAACACCAGCGTTTCGTTGGGAGCGATAACGCCGCCT
>DASQFE010000169.1:0-1807 GCA_035633295.1 Ilumatobacteraceae bacterium
GCGTCACCGCACCATCCCGGCGGTCGGGGACACGGCGGCGGACACGCGAGTTCGGCGGGTCAGTCGATCGACGGCGGGATCTCCCGCTACAACTCGGCGGGCCACCGCTCAGGTCGGGACCTATGGTGCATTCGATGCCGGACCGGATCTTCGCCGACCCGAGACTTGCAGCGATCTACGACGAAATCGACGGTGACCGCCGCGACCTCGACCACTACGAAGCCATCCTCGACGAGCTCGGCGCGCAAAGCGTGCTCGACATCGGGTGTGGCACCGGAGTGCTGGGCTGCCGACTCTCGACGCACGGAATGACGGTCATCGGTGTGGACCCTGCACAGGCGTCGCTCGACGTCGCACACCGGAAGCCGGGCGCTGACCTCGTCACCTGGCTGCTCGGCGACGCGACCATGCTGCCGCCGTTGGTCGTGGATGCCGTCACGATGACGGGCAACGTCGCGCAGGTCTTCGTGGGCGAGGAGGAGTGGCGGGCAGTGTTGAACGCAGCGCATGCAGCGCTTCGAGATGGTGGCCACCTGGTGTTCGAGACGAGAGATCCCTCGTACAGGGATTGGGAGGAGTGGACCCGCGAGCGGTCGATCTCTGTGACGGACACCGTCGCCGGCCGCGTCGAGCACTGGGTCGAGGTAAACGAGGTTGCGTTGCCGCTCGTGTCGTTCCGTCACAGTTTCCGATTCATCGATGCCGGCGATCTCGTGACGTCGGATTCAACGTTGAGATTCCGGGATCGAGACGAGATCGCTGAGACGCTCGTTGCCAGCGGTTTCGCGATCCAGGAGGTCCGCGACGCTCCCGACCGGCCGGGTCGCGAGTTCGTCGTCATCTGTCGCTCGACGCCGACCTGACCCCACCGGAACCGGCGGTCGGGGGCAGGGGCGCCTCGGCTGAACGCCGTGGTCGCCGCTCAGCTGGCTTCGCTGACTCGTCGCCTCCAGAAGGTGCGTTCCTCGACGTCGTTGGCGCGCTCGAAGCCGTTCCGCTCGGCGACCTTGAGCGAAGCCATGTTGTCCCGGTGGATGAGCAGGGTCGCGATCTTGCAGTCGGTGTCGGCTCGAAGATGCTCGAGCATGAGCTGGACTGCTCGGGTCGCGTGGCCGCGACCACGGTGTTCGGGGAACACGTGATACCCGATGTTCACCTCCTCGGGGGCGAGCCACCAGCGGTCGTCGTCCCGATCGTGATCGACCCAGCCGACGACAGAGCCGCCGACGACGATGACGTATTCCGGAGCGGGCACTGCGGATCCCTGGCCGATGAAGCGGCGGAATGCGGCGTCGCGAGCGGCGATGATGAGCGGAGCATCGTCAGGCGTCGAGGGTCGCATGGTCACCACGCCATCAGTGAGGATCCCACCAGCCACTGCGCCAGTCTTTCGTATCCGACGAGCGCTGGCGCGGTGAGAACTCTCGGCTCTCCTGGCGTTCGGTGACACTGATGACGTCTGCAGGCAGCCAAGCTGTGGATGTGGACCCGGGTGACCGGATGTTGCTGTGGTGCGAGGGCGGACCGTCCATCGGTCGCGCAACGACCTATCCGCCGCCGCTCGAGATCACCGTTGACGGAGGGATCTACGTACTCGTCGACGATGGGCCCATCGAGGAATGGCACTACGCGTTCGTCGAAGAAGGGATGTCCTCGTAGCGGGATCCAGGTGCCCTCGTTCGCAGACCCTCCGGCCATCAACCGGCGGTTGGTGGCACTCACTGGGAGGTGGACCCATTCAGCCGGTGCTCATGGCGGAACCTGGCAAATGTGCGTGGCACGGACTGATTCGCGGGGATGCCGTTGT
>DASQFE010000170.1:0-3189 GCA_035633295.1 Ilumatobacteraceae bacterium
CACCGGCTCGGCCAAGTTCCGTCGGCTGATCAAGGACAACGAATACGGCGAAGCGCTCGTGGTCGCGCTCCAGCAGGTCGAGAGCGGCGCCCAGATCATCGACGTCAACATGGACGACGGCCTGATCGACGGCGTCGAGGCCATGACCACGTTCCTCAACCTGATCGCGTCCGAACCCGACATCGCGCGCGTGCCCATCATGATCGACTCGTCGAAGTTCGAGGTGATCGAAGCCGGGCTGCAGTGCGTGCAGGGCAAGCCGATCGTCAACTCGATCTCGATGAAGGAGGGCGAGGAGGCGTTCCTCGCCCAGGCGCGCACCTGCCTCGACTACGGCGCCGCCGTGATCGTGATGGCCTTCGACGAGGTCGGCCAAGCCGACACGGTCGAGCGCAAGGTGTCGATCGCCCGCCGCGCCTACCACCTGCTGGTCGACGAGGTCGGGTTCCCGCCCGACGACATCATCATCGACCCCAACATCTTCGCCATCGCCACCGGCATCGACGAGCACAACCGCTACGGCCTCGACTTCCTCGAAGCCACCAAGTTGATCACCGACGAGCTGCCGTACGTCAACATCTCCGGTGGCGTGTCCAACCTGTCGTTTTCGTTCCGCGGCAACGAACCGGTCCGCGAAGCCATGCACTCGGTGTTCCTGCTGCGCGCCGTCGAAGCCGGCATGCGCCTGGGAATCGTCAACGCCGGCCAGCTCGCCGTCTACGACCAGATCGACCCTGAACTGCGCGAGCTCTGCGAGGACGTCGTGCTCGCCCGTCGTGACGACGCAACCGAGCGGCTGCTCGACGCAGCTACCCGATTCGCCGGCACCGGCGAGCAGGTCGCTGATCCGGCAGCGCAGGAATGGCGGTTGTGGGACGTCGCCCGCCGTATCGATCATTCGCTCGTCAACGGCATCACCGTGTTCATCGAGGCTGACGTCGAGGAGGCGAGGGCCGGATCCGGCCGTGCCGTTGACGTGATCGAGGGTCCGCTGATGAGTGGCATGAACACCGTCGGCGATCTGTTCGGCGCCGGCAAGATGTTCCTCCCGCAGGTCGTGAAGTCGGCACGCGTGATGAAGCAAGCGGTTGCCTACCTCACCCCGTTCATCGAGGCCGAGGGTGAAGACGGTGCTGCCTCCAAGGCGGGCACCGTGCTGCTCGCCACCGTGAAGGGCGACGTGCACGACATCGGCAAGAACATCGTCGGCGTGGTCCTCGGCTGTTCCAACTACGAGGTCATCGACCTCGGCGTGATGGTGCCCGCCCAGACGATTCTCGAGACGGCCCGCGAACGCAACGTCGACATCATCGGCCTCTCAGGCCTCATCACGCCATCGCTCGACGAGATGGTCCGCGTCGCCGCCGAGATGGAGCGCACCGGTTTCACCGTGCCGCTGCTCATCGGTGGAGCCACCACCAGCCGGCTGCACACCAGCCTGCGTATCGACCCCGCCTACCACGGCCCGGTCGTACACGTCGGCGACGCCAGCCGCGCCTCGGGTGTGATCTCCAGCCTCCTGTCGAGCACCCAACGCGAGGGCTTCCTCGACACGTTGCGAACCGACTACGCGCGAGTCGTCGAATCGCATGCCCGAGCAACGATCGAACGTGACCGCGTGTCGATCGACGTGGCACGCGCCAACCGCCTCGATGCCACCTTCGACCACACGACCATCACCGAGCCCACGTTCGTCGGCACCCGGGTGTTCGACGATTACGACGTCGCCGAACTCGTGCCCTACATCGACTGGACACCGTTCTTTCGCACCTGGGGCATTCGCAGCAAGTTCCCCGAGGTGCTCACCGACCCCGAGTTCGCCGACGCCGCTCGCCCGCTCTACGACGATGCCTTGGCGATGCTCGACAAGATCGTCGCCGATCACTGGTTCCGTCCCAAGGCGGTCGTGGGCTTCTGGCCCGCCCACGCCGATGGCGACGACGTCGTGGTGTACACCGACGAGACCCGCACCGCCGACCGCGCTCGCCTGCACTGCATCCGTCAGCAAGCAACGAAAACAGATGGCCGCGCCAACCTCAGCCTGTCCGATTTCGTCGCACCGGTCGAGTCAGACGTCGACGACTGGATCGGAGGATTCGTCGTCACGGCCGGGCCGGAGGAGATCGAGATCGCTGCGCGCTTCGAAGCCGACAACGACGACTACTCCTCGATCCTGCTCAAGGCGCTCGCCGACCGCCTGGCCGAGGCGTTCGCCGAACGCATGCACGAGCGGGTGCGCACCGAGCTGTGGGGTTATGCGCCGGACGAATCGTTCACGCCGGCCGAGCTGATCCACGAGTCGTTCCAGGGCATCCGACCCGCACCCGGCTACCCGAGCCAGCCCGACCACACCGAGAAGGGCACGCTCTTCGAACTCCTCGATGCCACGGCGTCGATCGGCGTCGAGCTCACCGAGTCGTTCGCCATGTGGCCCGGCTCATCGGTGTCGGGCCTCTACCTTGCCCATCCCGAGTCGAAGTACTTCGGTGTCGGCAAGATCAAGCGAGACCAACTCGCCTCGTACGCGCAACGCAAAGGCTGGACGATCGACGAGGCCGAAACGCACCTCGCCCCGATCCTCGACTCCTGAGACACCACCACCGACCGGCGATGAGTCTCGGCGCGCACGGGTCGCGCCGAAACTCATCGCTCGGGGTGGTGGCAGGGTCACGCGGGTGCGGATCGGAGTGTCGTACGATTCGGCGTATCCGTGGCGGACAGCGCTACGGCCATTGATCGAACGGAGCACTCCACATGAACGACAACATTCGTATTCCGATCGCCGAGGGCTTCGGAACCGCCGTCCTGGTCATCGGCGGTCCGGGCACGGCGATCTTCGCCACCGGCAATTTCAACAATGGCCCGAACGTTGGTGCGCTGGGCGTGTCACTCGCGTTCGGGTTCAGCTTGCTGTGCATGGCGTACCTGATCGGGCGCATCTCCGGATGCCACGTCAATCCGGCCGTCACGATCGGCATGGTGATCGCGAAGAAGCTCGAGCCCGCCAAGGCGGTGCCGTACTTCGTGGCGCAGTTCATCGGCGGCATCATCGGTGCAGGCATCCTGGCGCTCATCCTGAGTGGGACCGAGGGCTACCTATCGATCGCCCAGGACAACGGTTTCGCATCGAACGGCTACGGCACGCACTCGCTCGGCGGATTCGACCTGCTGTCGGTTGCGATCATCGAG
>DASQFE010000171.1:0-17970 GCA_035633295.1 Ilumatobacteraceae bacterium
CAGCACGTACCCGGACAGTTCGAGCACCTCGGTGTCGGGCCCGATCGGTACGTCATGGCCGACCGCCGCGACGACCCCGCCCTCGATGAGGACGTTGGTCACCTCTCCGTCGACCAGGGTCGCGTTCGTGAGGACGGTGCCCGCCATGTGTGCGACCATAACGAACAGAACGAACAGAAGGTGTCGGACGCCTTCTGTTCGCAAGGAGCATGGAGGTCGATGATGAAGGTCGGAGCGTTCTTCTTCGGTGGCGTGGAGATGGATGACGCAGGTGGTGGCCCACCCCATCCGATGGATCGCCGGTACTCGAACGAGGCGGTGTGGAAGGCGACGCTCGACTACATCAGCTCGGCGATCGAGGCCGACCGGCTGGGCTTCGACTCGTTCTGGACGACCGAGCACCACTTCCAGTACGAGGGATACGAGGTGATCCCGAACGGCCTGCTGATCTCCACCTGGATCGCGGCGCAGACCACCACGCTGCGGTTCGGCGCCATGTTCAACGTGGTGCCGCAGTGGAACCCGCTGCGTCTGGCCGAGGACTTCGCCACATTGCACAACCTCTCGGGCGGTCGAGCAATGCTCGGTGTGGGCCGTGGAACGGTGCCCCGCGAGGTGCTGCACCTCAACGACAAGGGTGTGTCGATCGGCTCGATGGACAACCCCGATCAGGTTGACGCCGACATTCACAACCGCGAGGTGTTCGAGGAGTCGATGGAGATCATCCGTCGAGCCCTCACCCAGGAGTCGTTCTCGTTCCAGGGCAAGCACTTCCAGATCCCGATCGACGGGATTCCCGACCGAGGCTCCACGGTGCAGGAGATCACGCTGATTCCCAAGCCGGTCTTCCCGTTCGAGATCTGGCAGGCGGTGACGTCGCCGCCGACACTCGACTACGTGCCCGTTGTCGATCACGGGGCCGTGTTCTGGAACCAGCACTACAGCTTCATCAAGCGGTTCTGGGATCGGTACGCCGAGACCTATCACGACGCCCACGGCGTCGAGTTGGCTCCGCACGAGAAGCGGATGCTCGTGGTGTCGTATCGCATCGAAGACACGATGGAGGAGGCTCGGGCGTCGGCGCTGCCGGGCCACGACGAGTTCTGGAAGTTCCTCGGCCCGTACGGCTGGAGCCGCGGTTACATGGGCCCCGACGGCAAGCCGTCGCAGCCCGGCCTGATCCCCACGCTCGACGAGTCGATCGAGAACAAGACCATCCTCGTCGGCCCGCCCGAGAAGGTTGCCGAAGAGGTCGCGTTCCTGCGTGATCTGCTCGGATTCGAGTACCTCACGCTGTTTCCGCACCTGCTCGGCGACCCGTACAAGAAGGCCGACGAGCAGATGGCCCGCTTCGCCGAAGAGGTCCTCCCGCTCCTGTAGGTCCCAGCCGGTCGCCGAGGGATGGATGTCAGGCGTCAGTCCAGGCAGGCGTCGGACGACCGTGACGTGAACGCCGTCTCGAGCGAGAATTGCGGCTCGAGGTGTACGAGCCCGGGTTCGCTCACCACGATCTCGAGCAGGCCGTCCTGGGATGTCTTGACACACGCGTCGGCACCGTTGGCCGACCAGTAGGGCATGTACCACGCCCGGACGAGGACCGTGCCGGGCCGGTCGACGGCAATGACGATCTCGTCGGGTGACTCTCGCAGGAGCACTCCGGGAGCTTCGACGATCGGTTCCGCGTCGTTGACCTCCCAGATGCGCCAGTGCTGCGATGTGTGTACCAACTCGAGTCCGGGCACGCCGTGCTCGATCAGCGCAGCCTCTGCGGTGCCCCCCTCGTCGAGCGCAACGTCGGGCAGCGCAACCCACCGCACAGCATTGTCGTCGAGCCACTGGCGATACTGCTCGGCGGTCACTTTGGGGTCGTACAGGATCAGGTTGCGATCCATGTCGATCTGGCGCTCCCAGCCCCGAGCGATGGGCACGTACGGAGCGACGTACGCGACTTCCCAGTGCCCGTCGGTGAATGGGATCTCGACCCGCCCGATCGGGCCGGTAGCGCTCGTGACGAAGTCGACAAGTGGTTGGTGGTACTCCGGCCTGCCCGCCGGATCACTGATGTGGCCGGCACTGGCAAACGCGGGGAGTACGAGCCAGAAGCTCAGCGGGAGGGCCGCCACCATGACCAGCCGGGGCCGTCGTCGCCAGAGAGCACACATCATCACCGGCACGACGAACAACACCACGAGTCGTGTCATGTTCCCGCCAAGTGGGTTCGCCATCACGAACAACGGCAACGACATTGCGGCTGCGAACGTGGCTGCGAGGCGCAGCACTCGCTCGCCCGCCGGAAGCAGGGCTGCGACTCCGACGCAGCAGACCAGCACACCGGCGAAGGCCGCACCTCGGAATGGAAACACGCCGGGATCGGGGAAGATGACCGATGTGATGGCGACCGGGGCGACGCTGGCCACACCCATGGCCACCGCCACTGCGAGCAACACGTGCTCACCCTGTCGTCGACGCAACCACAGGTCGACGAGCAGGCCGCCGATCCCGACGGCGAGGAAGACACCCGCAACCGGGCTGGCGAGGGGTGCGAGCAGAGCGGCGACGACAGCCGACAGGCCGTGACCCCGCTGATAGGCGAGCAGGGCGAGGAGGCCGAAGGCGAGCCCGAGCGCGAATGGGAGCCGGCCGACCGCGAGGTTGACCGCTGTGCCGACAGCGAACCAGCAGGCGGCTGCGAACGCACTGACCGGCCCGTAGCGCTCCCGAAGCAGCAGGAGGAGACACATCGTTGCCACCACGCTGCTCACGATGCCGACGAGTACCGGCCCGAACCACGCCGCGAGCGGTGGGAACACCACGCTGTACCCCAACGTGTAATGGCCCCCGTACCACTGGCCGTTCCACAGCGTCATGCCCACATCGCGGAACAGCTCGACCCTGAAGAGATGCGCCGGCCAATCCGAACCCCGCAATCCGCCGATGGCCACGATGAGTGCGAGCAGCAGTGCGAGCGCAGGCGCGGCGAACAAGGTGAAGGCATCTCGTGCCCCATCGTGGCGGTGGTTGGCTGTGCTCACGGATCGTCCTGACGTCCCGCCAAGATGTCAACTGCGGACCTCACCCTAAACCTCGTCGTCGCCCCGAACAAGCGGGTTCAGGGTGGTCGCAGGTATCAGGAGCCGGCGGCGGAACCGATGACGGTGCGGGGGTCGGCGGCGCCGGCGAGCATGCCGGTGGGCTCGACGATGATGGCGTGGGCGTGCCCGAAGGCGGAGTCCCAGGCAGGCTCCGACGTGGCCCGATGGCCGCGCTCTGAGAGTCCCTCGACCCAACCGCCGGGAGCGTGACCCTCGACGCCGATCGATGGGCCGCCCGCGCCGGTCCACGTGTCGAATCCGGTCTGGGGGCCATCGAGGGCCCAGCGCCCGGCGTTGATGGCGACTGCAGGAGATTGATCGTGATGGAACAGCCGGGTCAGGATCTGCAGGAGGATCTGCGGCTGGGCGTCGCCGCCCATCGTGCCGAACACCGCGGCGAGCCGTCCGGCACGCGTTGCGAGGGCTGGTGACAGCGTGTGCGGTGGCCGTCGCCCAGGGCCGAACTCGGCGGGGTGGCCGGCGATGAGGTTGAAACCGAGCCCCCGGTTGTGAAGGTTGATTCCGGTGTTCGGTTCGACGAGGTGGGAGCCGAAACCTGACGCGTTCGACTGGATCAGCGAGACGCCCATGCGGGTGCCGTCCGGCCCGATGCCCGCCGTGCAGAGGTACGTGGTGTCGCCGTTCGAGGCGGGGGCCGTTCGGCCGCTGGATCGCTCGAGCCCGATCATGCCGAGCCGATCGGAGATCGTGGCCAACAGCGCGGAGCCATCGGCGCCTTCATGGAGCTGGTCGGGGCGATCGAAGCCGGCAGCTGTGGCTGCTTCCACGAGGAGATGGGCCCATCGCTCGTCGTCGGGGTCGTCGGGCAGATCGAGCTGCTCGGCGAGCACGGCGGCCGCCAGCGTGAGATAACCCTGCGAGTTGGGACCGATCGTGTGAAGTTCGACACCGAAGGCCGACGCCGTCAGCGGCTCCACCCAGTCGGCCTGGTTGGCCGCCAGATCGGACTCGGTGAACAGCCCGTTGCCGATCTCGAGGAGCCCATCGCCGAAGGGGCCACCGTAGAAGCCGTCGCGTCCGGAAACGGCGAGCCCGGCGAGTACCAACGCCGCGCCGGGGCGACGCACGACTGCTCCCGTGGTGGTGGCTTGCGTGGCGAGCTCGGCGAGGTTCGAACGGCTCTCGGCGTCGAGGCGCCGAAGGGAGCCGACGAGAAGTGGGCTGGCGGGGAACCCGTCAGCAGCCAGCCGACGCGCCGGTGCCAGAATCACGTCGAGGGGGAGCGCACCGAATCGTTCGTGGAGTGCCATCCACCCGTCGATGCATCCCGGCACCGTGACGGTTCGTACGTCGAGCTTGAACGGCATGTCGGTGCGACCCTCTGCGCGGAGTGTCTCGGGATCGGCACCAGAACCGGCGCGGCCCGACGCATTCAGTGCAACGGTCTCGCCGGGGCCGTTCGCGTCGTCGATGTGGATGAGCGCAAACAGATCGCCGCCCATCCCGCACATGTGGGGTCCGGTGACGGCGATCGCCGCATTGCAGGCGATAGCGGCGTCGACGGCATTGCCGCCGAGGGCCCACATCTCCATGCCCGCGGAGGTGGCGAGCTGGTCAGCGCTCGCCACCATGTGGCGCGGCGCTCGTGTGGTGCTGGTCGGTGCAGGCGTCCGACGACCCCCGTCGCCCGTCACTCGAACCACTCGTTACGTTGGGTCAGTACGCCCCGCAGCACCTCGGGACGATCGGTCATGATGCCGTCGACGCCGAGGTCGAGCAGGCGGTGCATCTCGGCCGGGTCGTCGATGGTCCACACGTGAACGGCGGCACCCCGGTTGTGGGCGGCTCGGACGAAGTGCTCGGTGACCACGGTGATCCGTCGACCCAGCCCGGAGGCGGCTGCCCGGACGGGAACCTGGGCCGTACGTTGCGCCGTACCCGCGAGACGTCGGCTGAGACGAAGTCGAACGATCTCCTGGGGGCTCATACACGTGAGCAGGCCGGGTCCGAGCAGCGAGCGCAGCTTGGTGAGCCGCGCATGGCTGAACGAGCCGAGGCAGATACGGGGGAGCAGTTCGCGTTCGCGCACGAGCTCAACGAGGACCGGTGCGGCGGCATCGGATTTGCAGTCGATGTTGAATCGAGCGTCGGGGAAACGATCGAGCAGGTCGGTCATCAGCGGAATCGGCTCACGTCCGTCGACTCGAAGCTTGCAGAGTTCGCTCCACGTGCTGTCAGCGATCGTCAGATCGACGCGGCACGTTCGCTGGAGATCGGCGTCGTGAAACGCAACGAGTACGCCATCGGCGGTGAGGTGTACGTCAGTCTCGAGGTAGCGATAACCGAGCGAAACCGCCCGCTCGAACGCCGGCATCGTGTTCTCGGGTGCGCTGCTCGTGCCGCCTCGATGGGCGAATGGAATGGGGCCGGGCCAGTCGAGATACGGATGGAGTTCGGCCACGGCGCCAACTGTACGCGTCGGCGTCTGCCGGCGATTGTTCAGATTGCGAGATGATCGCTGGTCAGTGCGCTCGGCACGCCGGCGCGCAAGACGCGACGAATCCGGAAGTGTTCGCGGTCGGGGTGGAGAAGCACGAGATCGCCTCGCAGTCCTGCCGCAAGGCGTCCTCGATCGGTGAGACCGACGACTTCGGCGGGCCCGGACGTGACGAGCCGAACCGCGCCACGGAGATCGCAGACCCCGCGAAGGACGAGGAGGGAAACGGCGTCGACGAGCGACGATGCGTCGTCGACCGACGCCAGGGCGTCGCACAGGCCGAGTTCGATCAACGCAAGGGGGCTGATGGCTGTTGGGTTCGTCGGTGTCGCCACGATGTCGGCGGCGGAGGCGACCACCGACATCCCGCGCTCGTGCGCGCGGCGCGCCGCTTCGATCGTGGTGGGGAACTCGATGGCAGTTGCGCCCCAGTCGACCGCGCGGTCGATGTCGTCGGCGGTCGCGGGGGCCCGTGCGAGCAGTCGAACGCGCCGCGCCAGGGCCTGAATGGTGAACCAGGAAAGCCCCGATTCGGCGTCACCGGTGAGTTCGTGGTCGGCGTCGTGGTCGAGGACCGATACCACCAGGTCACCGCGTTCGCAGGTACAGACGCGAGCGCAGCGCTCGGCGTCGGCGAGTCCAGCGGCGTCGGCGAGGTCGATGCACACGATGGGGCGATGATCGACGCCGGCCGACAGGTCGTCAGGAGTGGGGCCGGCACACAACTGGCGTTCGAGGGCTGGACGCTCGGTGGACGCAGGATGCGACGCGAACGCCAGAGCATGGAACTGGGTGGTGATGCCGGTCGGACTCGCAGAGCTGTTGATCCCCCCCATGTGATGGCTGTCGACCATCCCGGGGATGCAGACCGATCCACGTCCGGAAATCGCAGCTGCGGTTGCCGGGCCGTCCTCGACCACGCTGACGATGTGGCCGCTCTCGACGACGATGGTGGCACGTTCGACGATGCGTTCGCCAAGCACCGCCCACACATCGGTGACGCAGTAGTCCATCGACACGGCGACATCCGACGGACCCATACCACCACGATGACCGCTGTTGGTGGTCGATTGGGTGCACTTCGGTGGCCATCAGGCGAGCAGGAGATGAATTCTCGGTGAACGCTCCCGGATTCACGGGCATGAGGTGCCGCGCGGCGTCAGATCGAACGACCGGCTGCTTCCCAGTACTCGTCTTTCAGGAGTCGCTTGTAGAGCTTGCCGGTCGGGTGACGGGGGAGCTCGACGCGAAAGTCGATCGACCGAGGGCATTTGACGTCGGCCAACTGTGTCCGGCAGAACTGGATCAGCTCGGATGCCAACGCTGTTGCCGCAGCGTCGTCGGCCGGCATCTCGACGGGCTGTACGACGGCCTTGACTTCCTCGCCGAAGTCGTCGTTCGGCACGCCGAACACCGCGACGTCGATGACTTTGGGGTGTGTGACGAGGACGTTCTCGGCCTCCTGCGGGTAGATGTTGACCCCGCCGGAGATAATCATGTACGCCTTGCGATCGGTCAGGTACAAGAACCCGTCGCCGTCGAGGTAGCCGACGTCGCCGAGCGTGCTCCAGCCCTTCGGATGGCGTGAACTCTTCGTCTTCTCCGGATCGTTGTGGTACTCGAACTCGGCGCCGCCCTCGAAGAAGACGGTGCCCGACTGACCGGTCGCCACGTCGTTGCCGTCATCGTCGCAGATGTGCAGGGTGCAGCCGATTGCCGACCCGACCGTCCCGGGGTGGGCGAGCCAGCTCGGGCTGTCGCAGTACACGAAGCCGTTGCCCTCGCTGCCCGCGTAGTACTCGCGGATGACTGGGCCGAACCATTCGATCATCTGTTGCTTCACCGGCACGGGACACGGAGCGGCGGCATGGATCACACACTCGAGTGACGAAACGTCGTAGGCGAGGCGGGTCGCTTCTGGCAGCTTGAGCATGCGGACGAACATCGTGGGCACCACTTGGCTGTGGGTGATGTGGTAGTGCTCGACGAGGCGGAGGTACTCCTCGGGATCGAAGTGTTCCATCGCAACGATCGTTGCGCCGATGGAATGCGTGGCCAGGCAGAAACGCAGCGGAGCGGCATGGTAGAAGGGCGCGGGCGAGAGGTAGGTCTTGGTGTCGTCGACGGCGAAGAGCAGCTGAAGCAGCGGCATCACGCCGCCGGGCGTCTCATCGAGCCGGGTGTTCGGAAACGCCCTGGTGATGCCCTTCGGCATGCCCGTGGTGCCCGACGAATAGAGCATGTCGAGCCCGGCGACTCGAACTTCGTCGAGGGGTTCGGGCGACTGCCCGGCGACCGCTGTCTCATAACTCTCGTAGCCGTCGATCGTGCCGTCGAGCATCAGACGGAGTTCGACCTTCGGTGTGGTCGGGACGATCTCCGCTGCCTGGTCGGCCTTGTACTTGGAGGTGATGTAGGCCCGGGCGCCACAGTCGTTGATGATGTATTCGAGTTCGGGGCTCGTGAGCCGCGACGACGTGCAGGTGTAGACGAGGCCGGCGTAGTGACATCCCCACACGATCTCCAGATATCGGTCGTGGTTCTCCATGCACATCGCGACGTGGTCGCCGGGCTGGAGGCCGGCGGAGCGCAGCAGGTGGCTGAGCCGGTTGGCCGCCGCGTCGAGTTCGGCGAAGGTCTGCGTGAAGCCAGATCCAGCCATGATGATGGCAGGTTTGTCGCCGTGTTGTTCGAGATGTGAACCAGGGAACATGCCGGGCAACGTAGCCGACAGATACGTTGCCCTCATGGGTCGAGACCGCTTCGCCGAGTTGATGGCTGTCGACGCCGGCGACATACCCCTCGATGAAGCAGCGCTGCTCATCTCGAACGAGTTGCAACCCGGCCTCGACCTGATCGAGTGGATGGCGGCGCTCGATCTGCTGGCGGGCGAGTGTCCAACGCCGACTGCTGTCGGAGTGGCCCGCTACCCGTTCGACGACGAGCACTTCGTCGGCAATCGGCGGGCCTATTACGACTGGCGCAACTCGTGTCTCGACCGTGTCATCGCCACCCGGACCGGCATCCCGATCAGCCTGTCGGTGTTGATGATCGAGGTGGCCAGGCGAGTCGGTGTGAAGCTGGTGGGGGTCGGGCTACCGACCCATTTCCTGGTTGGGGTTGCCGACGACCCGGAGGTCTTCTTCGACCCGTTCACCGGTGGGCGCCCCATCAACCGTGCTCAGGCGCGAGCCATGTTCGAGGATCTGACGGGGAGGCAGGTTCCGTGGGACGACGCCTACCTCGACCCCACAGCGAACCGTGACATCGTGATCAGGATGCTCAACAACCTCAAGGCCACGTTCGCCGGTCGTTCCGACGCCGTGCGCTTCGGGATGATCATGGGGTTACGGGCGACGATCGCCGAACTCGCCGACGCTGAAGACGCCGAGATCGCCATCGCCTCGGCCATCTTCAACTGACCGACCAACGAACCCGGCCAAACCCGACCGAACCCGCCGACCAGCCCGAACATTTCGGGTTTCAGCGGAGGGCGGCGGCGATCAGTTGCTCGCCGAGGAATTGGTCAGTAATCGATGTCGCGGCCTCTGGCGCGAGGTGGATCCCGTCGGGTCTGGCGTCGCGGTCGGCGTCGAGATCGTTGTCGGAGAACCACGTTGCCAGGTCGATGATGCGAACCGTGGCCGGATGCGAGGCGGCGACCTCCTCCCACACGTCGGCGAGAACCTCGTGGCGACGTGGATCGCTTTCGCCATCGACGACGTCGTTCCACCACACGTTGGGGACTGGCCCCCTGACGAAGGCCACGCGTGCTGCGCCCGCAGCGATCAGGTCGTCGACCAACTGGGTGTAGGCCGTGACCAATCGTGCGCGGTACTCAGGATCACTCGGTGAGAGGAGTTCGCCACCCTCCCATCGCTGGTCGATGAGGTCCCACATCGGCGTCATGACGGTGACCACGTCGGGCTGCGTTCGTTCCACCTCGGGGAACAGCTGGGTCTGTGTCCAGCCGTCACAACTCCCAGTCGACACGATCTGATCGCCCCAACTCCGCTCGCCGCCCATCACGAATCCGCAGCCGAGCGCAGCGTGCACCTCGGCCTGGGCGAGCGGGGGATTCGACGCCGCCCACATCACCACGCCGGTACCGAGCGCATCTCCGGTGGAGTCGCCGGTGACGACGATCCGCACCGGACGCGCCAGCTCGGGCAGCGGCGTGGTGGTGGTTGTTGTGGGTCCAGGGGTGGTGACGGGGGCGTCGGACGGCACGGTCGTCGTAGCACTCGGCCTGAGCGTTGTCGTTGGCGCGCCCGCCGAGGTGTTGGGAGCAGCAGTCAGGGCGATCGGGCGGCTGTCGGCGTCGATGGATGCTGCCGCGAGGGCGTCGGTCTCGACCTGCCAGTAGTTGGTGGGTCCGCCGGGGACAACAACCACGGCCACGGCGATCACCGCAAGTGACGCCGCCGCAGCTGTGGCCGCCGTGAGACGGAAGGTCAGTCCACGCTGCATCCTGATCGGGCGCTCGAGCAGGTAGTAGCTGGCGATCGCGATCACGGCGGTGATCAGCAGCCGAATGATGGTCAACGGCGGGCCGTCGAGTCCGGTGCGGTCGGCATCGACGATGACGAAAACCGGCCAGTGGATCAGATAGATGCCGTAGGAGATCATGCCGACCGCAACGAACGGCCGAAGCGAGAGGACGCGTCTGAGCGGGCTGTCTGCCTGAAGGCCCACGATCAGACCCCCGGACACCACGGCGACCAGTGGGAGGAATCCTTCGTACGCGGGTCCGCTCGACGAAGGAAACAGCACGACCGCAGCCCCGAGGGCAACCAGGCAGATCGGAGCGAGCAAGGAGACCCGCTTCGGGAGCGCAGCGCCGGTCAGCACGAACGCAAGGAACGCCCCCACGAGGATCTCCCCGAGGCGTGCAGGGGTGGCCCAGTACGCAGCATCGGGGCCCCAGATGTGAGCAATCACAGGGGCGGCGACCATCGACGTCAACGTCACGGCGCCGATGATCCACGTTCTCCTGCGCTGGACGCTCACGCGCACCAGCAGCAGCGCCACCAGCGGTGGCCACAGCCAGTAGAACTGTTCCTCGATCGCCAGCGACCAGAAGTGCTCCAACGGCGAAACCGCGCCGCTGCCCTGTGCGAGCAGATCCTGGTACGACGTGTCGCCTGCGAGCAGCACCCAGTTCGACACTTGGAACAGCGCACCGACGACTTGCGCGCGTAGGCCGACCACCCCGTCGAAGACGTCCGACACGGCAGTGATGACCACAATGACCGCCACCGTTGCAACGCTTGCCGGTAGGAGACGTCGCATGCGACGCCCGTAGAAGGCCCGGAAGTCGACCGACCCCGCTGCATCGTGCTCGCGAAGGAGCAGGCTCGTGATGAGGTAGCCCGACAGCGTGAAGAAGAGCGACACACCGAGATAGCCGCCACCGAAGCCGGGCGTTCCGGCGTGGAACAGCACCACAGCGAGCACTGCGAGCGCTCGCACACCGTCGAGCGCAGGCTGGTACTCGAGTCGGTGGGTCTCCCTCATGGCGCCGACAATCTAGAACCAGCGAACCCACGCGAGACCATCAGGGTCGACTTGGACCACGCTGCTGCCTGGTCGCGGCCGTCGCAGTACGTTGCGGAACATGACGATGATCGATTCCCGAACTGAACTGACAGCCGACGAACAGCGCGTCAGCGAACTCGTCGACGAACTCCTCTCATCGTTTCCGCCGGCGTCGACCGAGCCCAAGGTTTTTCTCGGCGAGCAGTACGACCGAGGCCTCGCCTGGGTTCATTTCCCTGAGGGGTTCGGTGGCCTCGGCCTCAACCCGAAGCTGCAGAAGCTCGTGAACGAGCGGGTGTACGCCGCGGGCGCGCCCAACCCGATGTACCGCAACCCGATCGGTCACGGCATGTGCGGCCCGACGGTTGTCGCATGGGGCAGCGACGAGCAGAAGCAGCGGTACCTGCGACCACTGTTCACCGGTGAGGAGATCTGGTGCCAGCTGTTCTCCGAGCCGGGCTCGGGATCCGACTTCGCCGGCCTGTCGTCCACCGGCGTGCAGGACGGCGAGGAATGGATCGTCAACGGCCAGAAGGTGTGGACCACCCTCGCTCACTTGTCGAAGTGGGGTCTGCTGGTTGTTCGAACCGACCCGAATGCGGTCAAGCATGCCGGGTTGACGGCGTTCGTGGTCGACATGGAGGATCCCACGGTCGACATCCGCCCGTTGCGTCAGATGACCGGCGAGGCCGAGTTCAACGAGGTGTTCTTCTCCGATACTCGTATCGCCGACGCCGAGATGCTCGGCGGCCCGGGAGACGGGTGGCGCGTCTCGCTCACGACGCTGATGAACGAGCGGGTGTCGATCGGCGGGTCGATTCCAGCGCGAGGCTCGGGCACCATCTCGGCGCTCGTGCAGGCCTGGCAGAAGCTGCCGGAGGCTGCCAAGGACGCAGTTGCGCTCGATGAGGTCATGAAGCTGTGGGCGCGAGCCGAGGTGCTGCGCCTCACCAACATCCGTGCCAACCAGAATCGCAAGATGGGCGATCCGGGGCCGGAGGGCTCGATCGGCAAGATGGCGTCGGCCGATCTCAACAAGGACATCTACGACGAAGTCGTGAACCTCCTCGGTGCCGATGGGATGCTGTACGGCAGCTACGAGATGATCCGGCCCGAGACAGCCATGGGTGCCGACACGCTCCAGAAGGCGTTCCTGCGCAGCCGTGCCAACTCGATCGAGGGTGGCACGACCGAAGTCATGAAGAACATCCTCGGCGAACGCGTGCTCGGCCTTCCCGGTGACGTGCGCGTCGACCGTGACGTCCCCTGGTCAGAGGTGCCTCGCAGCTGAGGGGCCCGGTGCGTTCAGGTGTCGGCAAGGCTTGACAGGACGTCGCTCGCGCCGAGGCTGCGGTCGTCCATCACCGGACGGTCCAGCATGCTGCCGCCCAGGAGCACCGTGACTGCAGACTCGATCGAGTTCTGCAGTTCACGGATGTTGCGGGGCGGCGGGAAGTACTCGTCCTCTTCGGTGACGTCGACGAGCTCGATGCCGTTTCGGGGCGCGAGGAACTCCAAGACGGCATCGACGAGCTCTTCTGGCGCTGATGCCCCTGCGGTGACGCCAACGATGCCGGAGAGATCGCCGGGCAGTTCGGCAACGTCGTTGATCCGGTAGACCCGCTCGCACCCTTCTTCCTTGGCGAGTTGTTCGAGTGCCCTCGTATTGGAGGAATTCGCCGAGCCGATCACCACGACGACATCGCATCGATGGGCCAACTCCATGAGCGCCGACTGCCGATTGGTGGTTGCGAAACACAGGTCGCTGCGACCTGGCGTCCACACGTCCGGGAAGCGTTCCTTGACCCGCACCGCCACGCTCTCCCAATCGCGATGCGACAGCGTGGTCTGTGCGAGCAGCGCCACCGGCTGGTCCGATGGCACGAGCTGATCGACTTCGGCCACTGACTCGACTCGATCAATGGCCTCCGGGGCGACGGCCATGGTGCCGACCGCTTCCTCGTGGCCCTCGTGGCCCACGTAGACGATGCGGTACCCCTTACCGGCGCGAACCTTCACCTCGTGATGGACCTTGGTGACGAGTGGGCACACCGAGTCGACCACGTAGGAGCCGCGGCTCCGTGCGGCCTCGAGTACCTCGGGAGCGGAGCCGTGCGCGGACAGCATGATCGGGCTCCCGACGGGGACGTCGGCGATGTCGTCGACGAACACGACACCCTGCGCCCTGAAGCGATCGACCACGAGCTTGTTGTGCACGATCTCGTGGTAGCAGTAGACGGGGGCGGGGAAGCTGCGAACCATCCACGCGAGCGCCTTGATTGCCATCTCGACCCCGGCACAGAACCCACGTGGTTGGGCGAGCAACACCATGTCGACGCGAGCATCGGTCTGGGCGGGAGACATCTGGCGCAAATCTACCCGCAACTCGTGACCGGTAGCCTGACCAGCCCATGTCCGGCGTGTCCGACATCGAGCGCGAGATCGAGCGCGCGGCACCGACGCGATCGCTCGCGCCCATGGTCGTGGCCGTCGCGATGGGTTCGCCGGCCGATCTGGCTGGCGTTCGCGCCGGTGACGAGATCGTGCGGGTCAACGGTGACGTGCCACGCGACATCATCGAGTGGCAGATGGCCACCGACGAGGCCGAAGTGGAACTCGACGTTCTGCGCGGTGGGCTCGACCTGGCGTTCTCGATCGAGAAGCGTGAGGGAGCGTCACTCGGCGTCGATGTGTCGAGCGCCGTGTTCGATCGGGTCCGCACGTGCGACAACCACTGTGAGTTCTGCTTCATCTATCAGCTGCCCAAGGGCATGCGCCGCAGCCTGTATCTGAAGGACGATGACTACCGGTTGTCGTTCCTGTACGGCAATTTCACGACGTTGACCCGGTTCACCGAGGCCGACCTCGAACGGGTGGTGACCGAGCGGCTGTCGCCGCTGCACGTCAGTATCCATGCCACCGACCCCGACGTTCGCAGCCAGATGCTCAAGAATCCACGAGGCGCGATGAGCTTGCGTTGGCTGCGGGCCCTGCTCGACCACGACATCACGGTGCGCGGCCAGATCGTGGTGTGTCCGGGGGTCAACGACGGTGCGGTGTTGGCCGACACGATGGCGGGCATTCTCGACCAGTACCCGGAACTCGACTCGGTGGCCGTCGTGCCACTCGGCATCTCGAAGTTCAACGGCGAGGCGGCCATGCGCTTTCACACGCTGGAGGAGGCACGCGCCGTGGTCGACATCGTCGACGACTGGCAGGACGTGTTCCAGGCGACACTCGGCAAGCGGATGGTGTACGCCGCCGACGAGTACTACCTGATGGCGCAGCGGCCGTTCCCTGGCGCCGAGCGCTACGACGGCTTCCCGATGCACGAGGACGGCATCGGTATGGCCCGAACGTTCGAAGCCGAGTTCCACGGACGCGCCGAGGAGGCCACCGGCGTGCGGCGGGGGTTTTTCGCCGCAGTCGATGCCCCGCCCAACCCGGCGGCGTACACGGGATTGCGGAGTTCGTCGGCGTGCGGGTCGGCCGGTGCCGCGACCATCTCGCTGCGGCCCCGCCGATCGGCTCCGATCGGCGTGCTCACCGGCGAACTCGGTGCGCCCGTCATCACCCCGCTCATCGAGTCGCTCGGCCGCAACGACGTTCGGGTGATCACGGTGCGCAACGACTTCTTCGGCGGCAACACCGGCGTCACGGGCCTCATGACCGGTGAGGACGTTGCTCGTGTGCTCGCCGCCGAGCCGCAGGGGCATCGCTACCTGCTGCCCGACGTCTGCCTCTCCGACGAGGGACGCTTCCTCGACGGCACCACGATCGACGAACTTCCCCGGGTTGTCGAGATCATCGAAACCAATGGCATTGCACTGCGCAGCGCTCTTGACACAGCATCGGCTCGCGCCGGAACGGAACAACCATGACTCCCACCGAGCCGAACGACGACACAGGCGACGCCCCGACCGACGCCACGACCGACGACCCGAGTAGCGCCACGACCGGCGAGCTTGCCACGGTGGTCATCATCGGGCGACCGAATGTGGGCAAGAGCACACTGTTCAACCGCATCGTGGGCAGCCAGCAGGCAATCGTGGAAGACCGTCCCGGCATCACACGTGATCGCAAGGAGCTCGAGGCCGAATGGCTCGACATTCCGTTCCGCGTGGTCGACACCGGTGGTTGGATGCCGGGAGGTGACGAACTCGACGCCAAGGTGAGCCGCCAGGTGGAGGCTGCCGTCAAGGGTGCCGACGTCGTGCTGTTCGTCGTCGATGCCTCCGTGGGGCTGACCGACGACGATTCGAACATCGCCAACTGGATTCGACGGTCGGGCACCCATGTGATCGTGGTTGCGAACAAGTCCGACAACGAGCGCCGCGAGGCCGAGATGTGGGAGTTCATGAGCCTGGGTATCGGCGAGCCCGTACCGGTGAGTGCGCTGCACGGCCGACGCGCCGGCGATCTGCTCGATCGAGTCATCGAGCTGTTCCCCGACCACCTTCGTCAACCCACCTTCTCCAAGCCCGACCCGTGGGCCACTGAGGCTCCCGTCGACAACGACGACCAGCCCGCTGTACCGCGTGTCGCCATAGTCGGGCGGCCGAACGTCGGCAAGAGCACGCTGTTCAACAGGCTGGTGGGGGAGGACCGTGCGGTGGTCCACGACCTGGCGGGTACGACTCGTGACTCGATCGACACGCTCGTGGAAACCGACGGCGGCCCGATCGTGTTCATCGACACAGCCGGCATGCGCCGCAAGGGCAAGATCGACGATGCGGCCGAGTACTACTCGTTCGTCCGGGCGTTGCGTTCGATCGACAACGCCGACGTGGCACTGCTCGTGATCGATGCGACCGTCGGGGTCACCGCTCAGGATCAGCGCCTCGCCGAGCGCGTCGATTCGGCTGGTTGCCCCATCGTGTTGATCCTCAACAAGTGGGATCTCGTCGGAACCGAGGAGCGCCTCGAGGTGCAGGCGCAGGTCGCTCGGATGCTGGCGTTCGTCGCCGACAGTTCAGTGCTCAAGATCTCGGCGCTGAGCGGCAAGAATGTCGACAAGCTGCATCCTCGACTGCACGAGGCGATCTCGCAGTACCACACGCGTGTGCCGACCAAGGACGTCAACAAGATCATCGCCGCCGCGCAGCAGCGTCAACCCGCTGGCGGTGGCGCCAAGATCATGTACGCGGTGCAGGGGGCCATCGATCCGCCGACGTTCACGCTGTTCGTCAACCGCGAGATCCCGCAGCACTACCTGCGGTACATCGAACGCACCATCCGTGAGGAGTTCGGTCTCGGTTCCACTGCGCTCAAGCTGCGCGTGCGCAAGCGTCAGTGATCTCGGCAACGTGAACGTGGGTGGAGAAGCCGATGCCGTGGTGTGAAGAGTGCGCCAAGTACTGGACGCCCAACTCGATGAACGAAGACGGCACCTGCCCCGCCTGCGGACGCGTCGTGGAGGAGCCGACGTCGGAGGCTGCCGAGGAAGAGAAGACGCCGTGGCACTTCAAGCTTCTGGTGGTCACGGTCGTGGTGTATCTCGGCTGGCGCGTGGTCCAGATCTTCACCTGACGCATTTGGAGAGCTGGCCGAGGTGGTGAGCGGACTGACCCGGCTGGGCTCGTTGCGGCATGGGGCGCCGTCTTTCACGCTGCTCGCCTGACGGTCGTTGCCGTCGCGGAGTGGGGTCGACTTCGTTCGTGGATCGTGCCGTCGGGGAGTGTGATGGTGAGTTCCCTCGTCGCTGGATTCAGTTCGAGTCGCCATCCGCCCTCGTGAACGAGGTGGTGGTGGCGGCTACACGTTGGAATGAGCCTGTCCAGATCGGTGTCGCCGTGGTGGGCATCCCATTCGTCGACGTGGTGGATCTCGCAGCGATCGAACGACACGTCGCATGTGCCGATGCCGCATGTGCGGTACATCGCCCGTAACGCTCGCCGCTGATCATCGGTGGCGAGACGTCGACTCCGCCCGACGTCCAGGACGACGCCGTCACCGCCGAGCACCACCGGCAAGATGTGGGCATCGCACGCAAGTCGACGCATGGTCGCAACGGGGATATTGGTGCCGTCGTCGAACTCGCACACCGAGTTGTCCCGGAGGCCGCTCACGAGTGTCTCGAGGTCGACGAGTGCAAGAAGCTCTACCTTGCCGGGTCGCGATGCGCGATTCGACGCCGTGGCGAGGTTGACGAGCGCGTGAGCAGCGAGGTTGGAATGGTCGGATACCGACCTCGAAGCGGTGTCGGAGCCCTTGGCCAGTGCGGCGGTCTCGGCGTCGATCGCTCTGAAGAGCCGTGCGCCGGATTCCGGGTCGAACTCGGCCCGCAACCAGTACATACCGGTTTCGGCGTTGACACCCTTGGTGAGCGCAGTTGCGTTGCGTTGCCGGGCGGCTCGTTCGAGCCCTCGATCAGCAGCGAGCTGATCGACGACACGTTCGACGTAACGCCGGAACTGCGCGGGCGTCGACGCTGCCGCCGCAGTTGCGAGTTCGCTGTCGAGCGACTGCAGCACCGTCAGCCCGTCGCTGTCGAGACGACGGGCGGCGTGCGCCAGCGTGTCGGCATGTTCGGTGCCGATTCGACCCTTGCCGAGCTGGCCTGACACGGCGGGCAGTGACCCCAATGCCTCGGCTCGTCGAGAGATCTGTTCCGCTTGGCGCTTCGAGCAGGTTCCGCCCCGGCCGATCAACTCATCTGCAGGAGCACCAGACCCGGCAGCTGCCAGCACATTCGCCCGGCGAGCCAGGGCGTGTTCGGTCTCGCTCACGAATCCCTTCACCCGGTCGAGTTCGCGGAGCGCAGCGACCACTCCGCCCGCGTCGAGGGCGTGGATGTCCACCGCCTCCAACCGTTCGACCAGGGTGCTGACGACCATGAGACCATCATGACAGGGGGGTGTCGCAGAGTTGCCGGGGACCCTT
>DASQFE010000172.1:0-3497 GCA_035633295.1 Ilumatobacteraceae bacterium
CGCCTCCGTCTGCGCGACGAGCTTCACGAGCTCGTCCATGCGGGCCGCCACGAATTGTGCGACCTCCAGACCGCTTCGCGCGTAACCGCCCGTGGGCGTGGCATACCCGAGCCGGACGTCGCGGACCCGCGACCGCACCGCGGCGCGTCGCTGTACCAGCACCGAGGCAAACGCCGCCCAGCGCCAGCCCGGCGGCCTGTCCGCAAGAAGCGTCGTCAGTTCGCCGGCGGTGTTCGCCAGGGCGGCGATCGCCACGTCGTCGGCCGGCACGTCGGTCGGCATCGTCGGCGGCGCGGGCACGAGGTCGCGCATCAGTTCGGCGCCTGCGACGCCGTACACGCCGCGGGCGTCGCCCCGCTCAGCCATCCGGTTCTGCCGATCCGCCCGGTACGCGATTTCTTCGGCCTCGCGCGCCGCGGCGTCGCGGCGTTCCTGGAGATGGCGAACCAGAGCCCGCACCGCGAAGAAGAGCCCGACGGCTGCCCCGGCGGCGACGATCCACCAGAAGAACTTGATGATCACCCCGACGATCAGCAGCACGCCGAGCAGGGCGGCACCGCCACCGGAGGATCCTCCGCTGGACCGTGAGCGACGCTTGGCCATCATGGCCGAGAATGTAGCGGCCGCAACCGACAGGCCTTTGCCATGGCGTTCAGTCAGTCCGCCACGTTGACGTAGTGGTCGTTCCGGATCTCCCGCTCGCCGTCCCAGCGGTAGGCAGCCAGCTTGCCGGACGTGATGGCGCTGAAGTCCACGCAAGCCGTGCGACGGGCGAAGTCGACGCCAGCTTGCGGGCGCCCGCTGCGCCAATAGTGCCCGTAAAAGACCGGGACCTCGCCGCGATAGGAGAACGACCGCTCCGACTCGGCGACCTCGACGTCTGGGAGCGCTGGGTAGGGTTCGCCGTCGGCCGTCTCGAAGTTTCCGTCCATGACGGCCAGATCTCGAAGCGTCGTCGCGTCGTCCTTCCACCACGCGACCCGCGCTTTCGTCCGGGCGTGGCCGTCCTTGTCGTAGTAGGGCGGCATCCCATGCTTTGCGAGGTCGATCTCCGGACCCTTCAGAAGCACCTCGATCGCCTCGTACAACGGGTCCTTCTTCGTTGTGGCGCGGACGAACTGGTCCCGCGACGAGAAGCGATCCGACCCCAGAGTCGCCTCGACCTCGCGCATCGACGGTTCGTGCCAGCACGCGTGGATGAGCCGGACTTCGCCGAGATCCAGCCACAGGGGGAACGACATGAACCACTCGAGGTACTCGGCGCTGGCATCGGCGTCCACCTGCTCGAGAAACGCCTTGTGCTGCTTGCTGTTCTTCGCGTTGCGTGGTCGGAGGAACTCGCCGCTGCGGTCGGGATGCGGTGTGTCGTAGGCGATCGCGTTGAATTCGTGGTTGCCCATGACGATTTGAGCGCTGCCGCCGTCGGTCATGCGCTTGACGATCTGCAGGACGTCCACGTGTTCGGTGCCCCGGTCGACCAGGTCGCCGACGAAGATCGCTTGGCGGTCCGGATGCTCGTACGCACCCGACGAGCCGTTCACGCGATACCCGAGGACGTCGAGCAGCTCCTTCAGAGCCGTCGCACATCCATGGACATCACCGATGATGTCGTATCCACCCATTTGTCGTCCTCCTTCAGGACTCGATTGAATCGGAGTCGGTTGCGCGGCGGGTCGACTGCGACCCGCAGGCCAATCGGGATGTACGAGGGGGCAGTCCATAGGCGAAGAGCCGCCGACTCTGCCTCTGCGAGGTGAGTCTCGCGATTCGCTGCCACCTGAGAACCTGGGGCCACTGCCTCAACTCGACTGTAGCGCGGACCTCTGACATTGAGCCGTGACTCGAACCGTTGTCCCAACCCCACTCCGAGCCGTCGCGCCCTGCACACAACAAGTGAAGTCAACCCACCATATTGACTTCACTTACATATGTAAGTGAGGTTAAATTCAGATGGTGACTTCACTTCGCCGCGTCACCTACGACAGTGTTCGTTGGGAACCGCAGGGGAGGCGGTACGCGAGCGAGGCGTTGCCCAAGTACGGGACCTATCACCCCGCCGTGCCGGCCAGGATTGCCGACCTGGCCCTGGACTTGCCGCCGTCCGTACTCGCAGACGCCGAGTCCGCCAGCCGCGAGATCACACGTTTCGACGCCGAACTCGGCGGCGAGATCGCGCCCTTTGCCGCGGTGTTGATGCGGTCGGAGTCCGCCGCGAGCTCGCAGATCGAAGACGTGACGGCATCGGCCCGCGCCATCGCCGAGGCCGAGCTGCCCGGCGGCAAGGCCAAGCGCAACGCCGAGATGATCGTCGCCAACACCGCCGCGATGCAGGCAGCCGTCGCCCTGTCCGACACCGTCGACGCCGACGCCATCCTCGCGATGCACCGCGCGTTGATGGTCAACGAGCCACGCCATACGCCCGGCGAATTTCGCACCGAGCCAGTGTGGATCGGCGGTGGCTCGACCCCAGTCGGCGCGACGTTCGTCGGCCCGCGTCACGAGGTGCTCCCCGGCGCGATTGGCGACCTGATCGACTTCGCGCGGCGCACCGACGTTCCCACCCTGCCGCAGATCGCGGTGGGCCACGCGCAGTTCGAGACCATTCACCCCTTCACCGACGGCAACGGCCGCACGGGCCGCGCCTTGGTACAAGCCATGCTGCGGAACAAGGGCCTGACGCGTCAGGTGACGGTGCCGCTCTCGGCGGGGCTGCTGGCCGACACGGGCGCATACTTCGCTGCGTTGACTAGCTATCGCGACGGTGACGCCGCGCCGATTGTCGAGCGTTTCTCGCAGGCCACCGTCATGGCCATCGCGAACGGGCGTCAACTGGTCGCCAACCTTCGCGATATCCGGGAGACCTGGGACGACGTGATCACCGCGCGGTCCGATTCGGCGGTGTGGAGGGTCGCCGATTTGTTGACACGCCGTCCGGTCGTCAACGCTGTGCTGCTGGCACAGGAACTGGGCATCGAGTCCACCAATGCGCACCGCTACCTCAATCCGCTCACCGAGGCGGGAGTCCTCGTCGAGACAACCAGTGGACCCCGCAACCGAGTGTGGCGTTCTCCTGAAGTTCTCGCAGCGCTCGACGCTTTCGCCGAACGCGCCGGGCGGCGAGGCTGAGCTGCTTACGCGGCTGCGAAGACACTGAATGGCGATCTCGAATCTGCGAATACTATTCAGGGAGAGCAGCTTCCGCGTGCTGACTGCGGATCGTAGAGAGTCAAGCGAGCTCGCTGTCGCTAGAGAATTTCGTGTCAGAGTTGCCGACGCTACGCCGCAGGATCGTCAAGTAGGACAAGCGTTCGCAGAATGCTAGCTATATGCTAGCGCTGCGACTGCATCGTGTATACACTCGCAGCATGCGAACTTTGCACCTCCGAAATGTCCCTGACGACGTCATGGAACGTCTTGAACGGTTGGCACGCGCCGCGAGCACGTCGGTCACCGCGGTGGCGATTCGCGAACTGGATGCGGCGACGCGTCGGGTGGAC
>DASQFE010000173.1:0-5653 GCA_035633295.1 Ilumatobacteraceae bacterium
ACGGTGACGTCGCCCAGGCAATGGAGGCCGCCATCGATCAGATGGAAGCCGACGACGAGATCTGGGTCGGCATCATCCAGGCCAACATCGATGGCCAGGAGCGTCCGGTCTTCTGTGCCGGTGCCGACCTGAAGGCCACCACGCTTCGTCTTGGCCCGGCCCTCCCACAGATCGCAGCCCTGCTCGGCGTGGAAATCGCTGCCGGTGCACCCAAACCCAAGCCGCTGCGAGCCGGGCCACCCCGCAAGGACGCCCGCAAAGATGGGCGCAAAGATGCGGGCAAGGATGCGGGCAAGGATGCGGGCAAGGGCAGCCGAACCGAGAACCGATCTCGCGCCAAGGGCGACACGCAGCCGACCACGGCACCCACGGAACCCACGGCACCTACGGCACCCCCGGCAGTCGAGGCAGTCGAGGCAGAAGCGCCACAGGTCGATGCCCCAGCCGAGCTGACGGTGAGCGTCGACCCGGTCGCTGAGGCTCCAGTCGTCGACGACTCGGTCACATCCGGCGCCTGAGCGGGGTTCGCCCCGCCCGGCCCGCGACGCCTACGATCGGCGGCCATGTCCGAGATCGTCACCTATGAAGCCCGCGACCGCGTCGCACTCATCACCCTCAACCGACCCGATGCCCGCAATGCGGTCAACGGTGACGTCGCCCAGGCAATGGAGGCCGCCATCGATCAGATGGAAGCCGACGACGAGATCTGGGTCGGCATCATCCAGGCCAACATCGATGGCCAGGAGCGTCCGGTCTTCTGTGCCGGTGCCGACCTGAAGGCGATCAACTCGGGTGCCGGCGGCTCGTTGATGACCGAACGCGGCGGCTTCGCCGGCTTCGCCTATCGCGAGCGCAAGAAGCCCGTCATCGTTGCCGTCGACGGGCTGGCGACCGCTGGTGGCTGTGAGATCGTGCTGGCTGCCGATCTCGTGGTTGCCACGACCCGCTCCGCCTTCGGCTTGGCCGAGGCGAAGCGCAATCTCGTGGCAGGCGCCGGCGGCCTCTTCCGGCTCCCTCGCGCGATCGGTCGGTCGGCGGCGATGGAACTGATCCTCACCGGCGAGCCATTGGCTGCGCAGCGTGCGTATGACCTGGGTCTCGTCAATCGGCTGGTCGAGCCCGGCGAGGCCACCAACGAGGCCCTCCGCCTCGCCGCACAGATCACCGCCGCCGCCCCACTCGCCGTTTGGGAGAGTCGCAAGGTCGTACTGGCCGCTGCGACAGAGGACGACGAGACGCTCAAGCGCATGACCGATGCAGCCATGGGTGTGGTGATGCGCTCGGAGGACATTTCCGAAGGCCTGACCGCCTTCATCGAGAAGCGCGCCCCGCAGTGGAAGGGCCGCTGATCAGAGCCACTTGAAGGTGGTGATCAAGCGCGCCACGATGCCGGCGCGCTCGTAGAGGTTCTTGGTCTGGCGGTCACCGGGTAGCGCCTGCCCCTCCACCGCGATCGCTCCGCTCTCGCGTGCCGACGCGATCGCCGTCGCGAGGAGTTCGTCGCCGAACCCGAGCTCTCGCGCCTCGGGTGTGACCCAGACCTGGTCGACGCGAACCACGTGATCAAGGCCGAGATCCGCTACGAGGTAGCCGACGACCACGTCGTCGATCACAGCGACGTACACATCCGACGCTTCGCACCGCAGTACCCATGCATCATCGACCGCAGGGTGTTCGACGAGCCATCGTTCGCCGCCCCGTTGGTCGACGAGGGCAGCTCGCGCCTCGCGCTCCAGCAGCAAGAGCTGGCCAAGATCGTCGCCGCTCGTGGGGTCAGCGACGCGCACCGTTGGATCGATCACGCGTTTCTCAGCTGTGCCAGCTTGCCGAGGATCGTGCGCCGATTGCGGCCCTGGATTTCGTATGCCTCGATCGCGTCGCGCTCGTCGGGCTCGAGACCCGCCAGCAGCGGCACGATGTCGGAAGCCGGGAGATGGTCGTAGTCCGCGAGCGCAAGCGTCGTAGCGCCAAGCTGGGGGGCGGTGCTGTCACCTGTGTCGGAGACCGGGCCCTTCTCGATCGGCTCGATCGGCTTGACCGGCTTGATCGGCTCGGCTCCCTCGACCGGCGCCACCAGCGACTCGAGGCGCTGGCGAACCTCTCGGACACTTTGATCGATCACGAGCTTGCCGAGAAATCGAGCGAGCACGATCTCACGCTGGACCCGACTGATCGCTGCGGGCACCTGATCCAGCAGCGTGGTCATGACGGGTTCAGGACGCGAAGATCGGGCAGTCGTCGTCGCCGATCGGACAGTTCGGCGCACTCGACTTCACCAGGAGGAAGCACGACGGACACAGTTGTTCGTCCTGCTGCTTGGGCTGCAGACGCTCGCCGCCTTCACCCCGCACATCGGGCTCGTCGTCTTCGTCGTCCTCGTCGTCCTCGCTCGACGCCACGAGGCGATCCTTCAGAATCTTGTCGAGGTCCTCCTCGACATCGTCGTCGGCGATGAGTTCCTCGTCGTCGTCGTCCTCGTCGTCATCGACACGCTTCTTACGTTTGGTCCGCGGCGATTCGGGAGCTGCGTCGTCATCCTCGTCATCGTCGGCGGGAAGGTCGTCGTCATCGTCATCGTCGGCGGGAAGGTCGTCGTCGTCGAGGTCGAGGTCGTCGACATCGAGGTCGGGTCCGTCGTCTCCCAGCTCGCCCGCGGACTCGTCGTCGCCGAGTTCGTCGTCGGTTTCGATGTCGGTTTCGATGTCGTTGATCTCGTCGTCAGCCATGTGGTCGTTTCGGTCTCGTCGTGCGGCGGGGCACCGGGGGAACCGATGCGTTCGGGCGGGAGCATAGGCTCAGGCCACCGATCGACCGGGAGGTCACGTGTGTGACACCGGTCACACACGTGACCGAACTGACTCAGGAGCCCTCTCGCCTGGCCTCCGCGCGGCGCTCCGATTCCAGCCGTTCGAGTTCGGGGGCGTGCGTCGTCATGTGGCTCATCGCAGCAGCGATCGCATGATGGCCGGCCTGTTGCCCGATCAATCGATGCATCTCGAGCGCGACACGCCGATACGACGGATGGCCCTGCGGGGACGACCGCAACTCGAGCATGTGGATCGCCTCGCGGGCATTGAACTGCATGACGTAGCGCATCCGATAGGCCATCGATACTGCATACGACGCCTGGTTGGGGTACTCGTCGTTGAGGGCGTCATACAGCGCTGCAGACCGGTGCATCGCCTCATCGAACTCGCTGCCCAAGCCCGCCTCGTCCACCAGATCGGGGCGCGAGTAGCCGTGATTCGGGGTGAGACGCTGCCATTCGATCGTGAGCATGCGATGACGTTGCATGTCACGAAACGCCCCGTAGTCACTCAAGATGTCGAAGCGGTAGAACGATCGCTCGAATGCCCGTCCGGGCTTGTGGCGGCGATTCTCACGGTCGCCGACGTACGCCTTGATCAGAGAGACCCGCTCCTCGACGCCCAGGCTCCTGACCCGGTCGAGCAACTGATGTTCGGGCAGTGTCGAGTGCGAGTAGCAGATCGCAGCGAGCAGTTTGTCCTCGGCGTCAGGATCGAAATCGACGAGTTCGACCTCTGCGGCCGCGTCGACCGGCGCGGTGCCGAGCAGCTCGTCGACCAGTGCCGCCGTATCGGTGCGAGTTGCGGTGAAGTACTCGGTCCAACGACCACCCCGATCGGGAAGATCAACCCGACGCAGGAAGCTCGGGATGACCTTGCGGAGTTCGTGGAGCATGAGTTCGGAGTACTCGCGCGACTCTGGCAGCGGATGGGCGCGCATTCGCAGGAGGAGCGCTTCGAAGGCCTGACCGGTGCCGTAGATGCCGACGTTGGATGTCGCAGCTGCGGGCAGAATGCCGCGGACGGCGTCGAGCGCCTTGGCTCGGGTAGCGGTGCGGTACACGAACTCGCTGTCATCGGCGCCCCGCTGGACCGTCGAGCGGACATGTTCGGTGACGAGATCGACGCTGCGGCTGTAGGCATCGAAGATCCGGTCGAGATCGCCGACGTACCGCGTGCCGAGAGGCCCTGCGAGCACTGCTGGATCGCGGTAATAGCGATACCGCCCACCGAGTCGGGCGTCGTAGGAGATGTAGCGCGTGCTCTGCTCGAGGTAGCTCATCAACCGACCCCACTCGAGGATCTTGGTGAGCAGATTCGACGCCTGTTCGCATGCCAGGTGAACGCCGCCGAGTTGGGCGACCGAGTCGTCGCCGTAGTCGAAGAACACGCGCTCGTACAGTTCCTCGGCTCGGTCGAGGCCGATTGTGGCATCAACCGAATGGTCCCCGCTCACATCGAGGTCGCCGACGAACTCGTCGAGGAACAGTCGCCGCAGCGACTTGTGGGTGCGGCTGTACCGGGCGAACAGCGCTCCCTTGACGACCTCGGGCAGATTGACCAGTGCAAACACCGGACCATCGAGATTGGTGAAGTACCGGCGCAGCACATCGGCTTCGGACGCGCTGAAGGACTCGGGGACGTACACAGCCACGAGAAGTCACTCTAGAAGAGCCGAGCGGGAGCCTTCGGGATCCTCGAACACCCCTGAGCTGGGCAGACGGAACTTGCTCAGGCGCACACGACGGCGGCGTCGGGTGCAACGATGATCTCCACGACCGTCGCAGATCCGATCCGGCGACCGTCCACCGTCACGTTCATGGGCATGCGAAAGACCCATGACGCGGCGCGAACCGTCCGAGTGTCGATGCCGGGATGCGGGACGTGTGTTGCCGAGCGCACGCGACGGCGCGCCTGCCAGCGCTGGCGCACGCCAAACGTCGCACCAACTTCGAAGACCTCGACCCGGCCGTCATTCGGGTGGCCGCGGGGGGCAACGTCCCACTCGCCGATGTACTCGGCGTTCATCACCACGACGACCGATCCCCGCCACCTACCACCGCGCCACCAAGGGTTGCTGATGACGACGTGAGCGCAGGCAGTTGCGGTGGCCTCTCCCCCATCGAGCCCGATGTCGATGAGGTCGACGGGCAACTCGTTGACCATCAACCGACCGTCGAGCTGCGGCGCGCCCAGCGTGCGGGCGAAATCGCCGTCGACCACGAACACCGGTGACCCGTTGCCACCGTCCCGCATCGACTCGAGGTGTCGTGCGAGCTCCTGGTCGCCGGCCACGACGACGAGGTCGCTCGGACGGTCGATCGTGCGCCCCCAGGGCTCACCCGGCTTGATCGTCATGGGCAATCGTGGAACCAACGCCAGCAGCGGGGCCGGCGGCCGAGCTGTCGGCGACGACGCCGCGGAACGCTTGCTCGCCGGCCAGTGCAGCCGATCGGCGGGTCGAGGGATCGGGTGCGATGATCGCCAACTGTCGTAGGAGATCGATGAGTTGTTTGGTGGTGCGAACGAAGTCGCCGCCGGTCAGTTCCTCGTCGCCGACCACCTCGGCAAACCCCTCGCCTGCAACCCAGGCGTGGGCGATCGCCGCGAATGTCGGATCGGGGGGACGGTGCTCGCCGAGGCCGACGGCACGCTCGCTGGCACGCAGATCCTCACTGACCGCCATCAACCGGCGCGAACGGCTGCGGACCTCATCGGACGAGAACCATGGTGCGGGCGGTGCATCGGAACTGCGATGTTCGTACACGAGCATCGACACGAGTGCCGCGAGATCAGCCGCACCGAGGCCGTCGAGCAGGCCAGACCGGACGACCTCGGTCACGAGC
>DASQFE010000174.1:0-3217 GCA_035633295.1 Ilumatobacteraceae bacterium
CACCACGTCGTCCTGGTCGATGTCGGTGTCGTCACTGCATTTGCCGATCGCCATGGCTACCCGGCCCCAGTTCGGATCGCCGCCGTGTACCGCGGTCTTCACCAGCGGTGAGTTGACGATCGCCTTGGCCACTCGCTTGGCCTGCGCCACGTCGTTGGCTGCATCGACGTGCACTTCGATCAGTGAATGAGCACCCTCGCCGTCGCGGGCGATCTGCTTGGTGAGGTCGAGCGCCACCTCGTACAGGGCCGCCTCGAATGCGTCGAGCGCGACCGGCCCGGCAGCACCCGACGCCATGATCACCGACGAGTCACTGGTGGAGGTGTCGGTGTCGACGCTCACGCAGTTGAACGTCCGGTCGACCACGCGCCGGAACGCGGCGTCGAGGTCGGTCGAGGTGAGCTCGGCATCGGTGAACAGCAGCGAAATGTGCGTCGCCATGTCGGGCTCGATCATCCCGACGCCCTTGGCCATCCCGACGACACGAGCGGTACTTCCGGCGACGGTCGCCTCGGCGAGCTTGGGCACCGTGTCGGTGGTCATCATTCCGCGTGCCGGGCGATCGGCATCATCCGACATCAGCTCATTCGGCAGTGCCCCGATCCCGGCGCGGATCCGGTCGATCGGGTAACGGCGACCGATGACTCCGGTCGAGGTGACGACCACATCGGTCGGCTCGCAGCCGAGGCGAGCAGCGACCGAGCGGGCGACCTCGATGGCGTCGTCGTGGCCCGGTTGGCCCGTGGCCACGTTGGCGTTCTTCGAGATCACCACCACCGCCTGCGCGGTCCCATCGGCCACGTTGGCCCGGCTCAGGACGACGCTCGGCCCGGAGAACCGACTCTTGGTGAACACCGCAGCCACCGGAACAGGCCCATCGGCGGCGATCACGACGAAATCGTCGGTGTCATCCTTGACGCCGATGTTGGCGACGTGGCTGCGGAAACCGAGGGGGAGTGTGGTCACTCCGACAGCCCGTTGCTGATGGCCGTGAAGATCGACGCCATCGCCTCGACCTGACTGTCGTCGAGGTGGTCGAAGAGGTGGCGGCGAACACTGTCGACGTGGCCGGGGGCGGCTTGGCGGAGTGCATCGAGCCCGGTGTCGGTGAGCTGCGCCATCATCACCCGGCGGTCCTGAGTGGACGCTTCGCGCATCACGAAGCCCGTGGAGACGAGCCCGTCGAGGCGTCGGGTCAGCCCACTCGGCGACAACTGCAGCAGATCGGCCAGATCGCACATGCGCATCGACCGGTCGTCGGCCTCCGACAGGTACACGAGCACCTGGTAATCGCCCAGCGTCAGGCGTTGCTCGGCGAGGTCACGTTCGATCGCGGCGACGAGGTCGCCGTAGGTTTCGATGTAGGTGCGCCATGCCACCATTTCGGCGGGCGTCAGCCAAGTCGTTGCCATGACTTCAGGCTATCTGGACCCCGCAATTGTTGTGAGTGACAAAGGTCCCGCGCTGTCGAACGATCGTCGATCAACCGGCGCGATCAATCGGTGGCGAAATGCGCGGCGAGACGGTCGAGCGTGGCCTCGATCGCCTGTCCGTTCTTCTTCGTGATGCCGGTCAGTCTCAGTGCCGATGGAAGCCGCGCCACACCCCAGTCGAACTCCTCGGTCACCTCGGTTCCGCCGTCGACGGGACGCAGCCGGTAACGCCACACGTGGCGCCCCACGTGTCGCCACGCGATCACCGAGGGCTCATCGAACTCGACGACCTCGTTGGTGATCTTGTACGCCACGCCCTTCTTCATCGACATGGAGAATTTCGCACCGAGCGACAGACGCTCCGGAACTTCGCTCGTGGCAGCCCTGACCGTGCCAGAGCCGTCGATCAGCGCATGCTGCGTCGGATCGGCGAGCAGGTCGAAGATCGCCTGGGGCTCGGCGGCGACGAAACGGATACCTCGCTCGACTCGCTCGTCGCTCGAGACTGCTGTGCCTGCGTCGTTCTCGTCAGCCATGTTCACCAGTGTGACCTATTGCGGACGCAACTTCCAGACCGCAGCGCCGGCCCGAGAACATTGCCCCCTGAATCGATGCCGTGTCGCGGTGATCCCCGCAGACGAATCGACCGTCGTCGAGACGCACGGATTGCTTGGGGTTGAACGGTGCACGTTGGCGTGGCTGGCCGTGCTCGATTCGATACGTACGCAAGTGCTCCCAGCCGTCGACGGCGGGCCCCCACCAGCTTCGGAGTTGTGCTCGGGCATCGTGTTCGATGTTGGCGCCGACGTGGCCGGGCATCGCCGCCACAACCAGATGTCGGCCGTCAGGCGCGTAGGTCGGCGCCACGTTGCTCATCACGGCAACGTTCAGTACCGGGCCGCGTCCCGTGCCGTCGAGCACCACGAGCTTCGAGTCGATCGGTGCCTCGCGAGCCGCGAAGTACACCGCGCCGACTGACTTGGATTCCACCTCCGCCAGGCCGAGCAGCCGGGCCGCGATCGGGCCCTCCGTGGCGACGACCACCGCGGCGGCCGGGATCTCGTTGCCGTCGTCGAGCATGATTGACGTTGCCGAGGTCGATGTCACCCGTGCGCCGAGGTGGATGCTGCCCGCCGGCAGTTTCGCGGCGAGCTGGTCGGGGATCGCCTGCATGCCCGCCGCAGGCACCGCGGAGTCGCCGTCGGCGAGCATCCGGAAGATGATGTCGAACATGCGTCGGCTGTCGGCCAGTTCGGGGTCGAGCTGGATGCCGCCAACCAGTGGGCGGAAGAACCGTTCGATGATCGTGTCGGAGAACCCGGCATCGGCGAGTGCGTCATGGGTGGATCCGTCGGGGCCTGTGAGTAGCTGGACCGGATGGACGCTGCGGACCCGACGACGCAACAGCCCGATTCGGGCCTTGTCGAACACCGAGCCGATCTGGGCTGTCACTGTGGACAGCGTGGTCGACGGTCGTCGGAAGGGATCGCCGACAACGGCACCACGACCGTTGCGCCACACCAGTGCACCGGGATCGAACGCCTGCAGGTCGAGGGCCGCCATGTCGAGCTGGCGATGCATCTCGGGATAGGCGGTGAGCGCCACTTGGAAGCCACGGTCGAGTGTGAACCCGTCGACATGATCGCTACGCACACGGCCCCCGACGCCGTCATTCGCCTCGTACACCTGCACCGCCACGCCCGCCTCGTGCAGCGCGACGGCGCACGACAATCCGGCCAGGCCCCCACCGACGATGGCGACCGGTGCGTCGGGACGCGTCACGA
>DASQFE010000175.1:0-2815 GCA_035633295.1 Ilumatobacteraceae bacterium
CCATCCGGCCGTTCCTCCCGCTCGCCGAGCGACTCGGTGGTCTGTTCGTCTCACTCGTCGGCGCCGTGCCGGCCGAACTCGAGATCTGCACCGAGGGTGAGATCGCCGGGTACGACACCCGCATCATCGAACTCGCCGTGCTCAAGGGCTTCTTCGGGGCGATCTCCGACGAACCGGTCACCTACGTCAATGCGCCACAACTTGCGAAACAGCACGGTGTCGAAGTGCGCGACGTGTGTTCGGCGACCTCGGCGGACTTCGTGAACCTGCTGACCCTGCGCGGTGGCGGGCACTCGATCAGCGGCACCCTGTCGGGCCCGAAGAGCGAGCAGCGCATCGTCAACATCGACAACACGCCGTTCGACGTTCCGCCCGTCGGCAACATGGTCGTGATCCAGAACGATGACCGCCCCGGTGTCATCGGCACGGTGGGCACGCTGCTCGGAAACGCCGGCGTGAACATCTCCGACATGGACGTGAGCCGGGTCAACGGCTCCGACACGGCGGTGATGCTGATCGCCCCGAGCGAGCCCGTCCCGGCCGAAGTCCTCGATCAACTCCGCGCCGCCCCCGGCATCCTCCAGGTCACCAGCCTCACCGCCTGACCCCCTTCCCCCTCCCCCAATCCCCCTTTTCATCCGAAATTCGGAGCGATCATTGCGCTGGGCGCAATCCTGGCTCCGAAATTTGGTGTGATCGAGTGAAATGGATACGTGCTACCTGGCGGGCCCCTGCCATGGGATCGTCGCGAAACGACTCGTCGAACCTCACGATGTGCCACCCCTGCTCGCTGCATGCTCGATCGCGAGCCTGGTCCTGTTGCTGACGGAGCGTTCCGCTGTGCCATCGCGAGTGACCCGGCTCGACGGCGAGCCGAATCTCTGGCCAAGCGATGTCGAGATGGATCGTCTCGCCGGTCGGCAGGTGCACAGGATGTTGTCGCACAGGTGTCGGAACGCCGGTCCTCGCGAGACACTCGATCACGAGTTGCTCGAAGCCACTTTGGGCGGGCCTCGCCTGACCGGCAACCCCATCGAGCCATTGCTCGAGGACCGCGACACCATTCTTGCCCCGACAACGGTGTCGCTCGAGATAGTTGGCTGCGTCGTCAGGATTGACCAACCCGAGATTCCAGGCGTCCTCGGCGGCACGCGCAAAGCGCTGTGGATGCAGCGTCGCTGCAAGCCCGAAGAGTGTCCGCAACGGTGTGGCGACGACGAGGCCGTCGGCGTGGCATTGTCGATCTACATCGTCGAACCATGATGACCTGGACACGGATGCCCATGTCGGGATCTGCCGACGAACGGCTTCCGGCACGGTCGCCCGGATCGGAGCCCTCGCCATCGAGCGGAGCCCGTGCAGCCGGCCAGCCGTCATCCCGCTGAGGAATCCGCAACCATCGAGATGGAGCTGCAATGCCATGCACCGAAGTCGAAAGGTGTCGCTCGACGAAGCGAGACGAACAACGCTCGGCGTTACGTCCACGAACATGCCTGTTCGGCGTGCTCGCGAGAGGCGCGAGGGCGACCAGCTGAATTCGTGCGACAACTGGGACCGTCCGATCACCCCATGTTGACGTTCGATCATGTGCAGGAGCTCGACCTCGATCACACCCTGCCGGTGGGGGACCAGCCGACGAAAGCGGAAACTGCACCCAAAACTCGGAGCGATCGTTGCGTTCAACGCAACATCTGCTCCGAATTTTGGGGTTGGGCCGACGTGTGACCGCGATCGTTTCGATTCTTCGGAGCCAGGTTTGCGATGAGCGCCATACTCGCTCCGAATTTCTGACTTGGAGGACTTGGAGGACTTGGAGGACTTGGAGGGGTCAGGTCGGCAGGCGGAGGGATGCGGCGGTGCGTTCGGCTTCGGATCGGGCGGCGTCGGCGAAGTCGTTGCCACCGCCGGCGTAGAGGATCGCCCGTGAGGAGTTGACGATCAGGCCCCGTCCGGCCGCGTCTGCGCCGTGGTCGACGACCGTCGCCGCGTCGCCACCCTGAGCGCCCACGCCGGGCACGAGAATCGGGAGGTTCGGTGCGATCGCCCGGATCTCGGCGAGCTCCCGCGGATAGGTGGCGCCGACCACGAGACCACAATCGCCACGTGACGCCCAGTCATTCGCCACCATCTCGGCCACGTGAGCGTAGACGGGTCGTCCGTCGGCGACGAGCGACTGGATGTCGCTGCCGCCCGGATTGCTGGTGCGGCACAGCGCAATCACCCCGCCCCCGTGTTCGAAGTACGGGGCGACCGAGTCGGTGCCGAGGTACGGATTCACGGTGACCGCATGGGCTCCGTAGCGCCCGAACGCCTCGCGGGCATAGTGCTCGGCGGTGGAGCCGATGTCGCCACGCTTGGCGTCGAGGATCAGCGTCACGTCGGGGTACGTCTCGCGGACGTACCGGCAGATGCGTTCCAGTGCCTGCTCCTCGCCTTGACTCGAGAAGTACGCGATCTGTGGCTTGAACGCACAGACCAGGTCGGCAGTGGCATCGATGATCGCCCGGCAGAAAGCCTCGGTGGCTCCGTGCACGCCGTCGAGTGGAAACGGCATGCGGGCCGGGTCCGGATCGAGCCCGACACACAGCATCGATGTGGACGCCGTCCACGATCGTTCGAGTTGACGCAGGAACGTCACCGGGTCATTCTTCGACGGTGATCGCTGCCGTTGGGCACAGGTCGGCGGCCTCGTTGACCTTCTGGGCCAGTTCAGGGCCGGGGTTTTCCTGCAGGATGTAGAGGTAGCCGTCGCTGCGCACCTCGAACACCTCGGGGCACACCTGCATGCAGGCCCCGGTGGATGCGCACACGTCGA
>DASQFE010000176.1:0-10709 GCA_035633295.1 Ilumatobacteraceae bacterium
AGGCGTTGGGAGGGCATACACCCTTGCAGGTTTCCCTGAACGGGAAACCTGACGACCCGATCGGCTCCCGCCGGCGTCGGACGGCTCAATCGCGTCCAGGTTCCTCGTGAGAGGAACCTGCAAAGGTGTATGCCCTCCCACCGCCCGCGCGCGCTACCCCCGAAGCCGGCCTCCGACGACACCCGATCTGGCGAGGCGGACCGCCCTGCACGACACGCAGACGGGCCCACCAGGGCCCCGACTACGGACCACACCGAGCACTGCGACGGGCCAAAAGAGCCCCGGACGGAGCCGCCACGAGCGAGAGCCCCACGCGCGCAGCATGCGCACCTCGACGGCAGCGCGCTCGGATCGGCCGACGGCCTGTGTGGCAAAGGCAGACACGATCAGGTGCTCTACCTGGGGTGATCGTGTCACACGTCGTATGGGTCGGGCGAGAACGGTCAGAGCCTCGAGACCCCGTCGACCAGTGCGCGCACCGCGCAACGCGACGCTCCGGAGCGGAAGCCGACACGATCAGCTGCTCTACCTGCGGTGATCGTGTGAGCGCGGGCGCCTTCCAGCCGGTCGCCGACGGTGATTATGCGCTACCAGATCGCCGGTCGCATGCACCACACTTCGCCGGATATGTAGCGCGGACCGGAGCGTTCTGGCCCGTGATTATCGCTCGGGTCCCGACGTCCGGTCAACCGATCGGAAGTGCCGATCAGGAGCGGGTTGGGGACTGTGGCCGCTGTGTAGTTCTGATCGATTTCGACTCGTCGAACGTCGCTGTGGCTCGTTGAGCTACCCGGCTGAGCGCCTTCGTTCTCTCGGTGACGGTGCTGCCGGTGATGCAGCCCTCAGAACGGGGCGATCGACGGTCTGCGCTCCAGGGTCAAACGATGTCGCGGCGTTCCACGGTGATCAGTCCGATGAGGGCGGGGACGAGGGCCCAGGTGACGAGGGCGGCGATAGCTGCGGGTTGGTTGATGTCGTCGACGGTGCCGGAGATGACGTTGGCCAAGTTGGCGGGCATCCATGATGCGGTGCCGTTGGCGAGTTGCACGACGAGTGGCGGCGCGACCATGAAGATGAACACGGTGGCGGTGACGGCTCCGCCGACGTTCCGCAGGACGGCTCCGATCCCGGCGCCGACCACAGCGCCGGCGGCGCCCGCGAAGCCGGATGCGACGACGACGCGGACCACGTTGTTGATCGAGACGAGGAACCCGTACTCGGTGGTGGGTAGCGACACCGTCACTGCGGTGACGATGAGTACGGCGCCGATGAGGCTGAGCACGCAGCCGCCGATCGCGACGGCGATGAGTTGTGCGAGCACGGCCCGATGTCGTCGGGGCGATGCAAGGAAGGTTGGTACGACGGTCTTGTGTGCGTACTCGCGAGCAACGGCGATCGCACCGAACAGGCCGGCACCCATGAACGCGTTGAACGCGAATGCCATCAGCGACTGCTGGTCGGCCTCGGTGGCAATGAATGCTTTGCTGCCATCCATCTCGGTGCCGGCGATCACGGCGAACGCGTTGAGCGCCGCGATCACGACGAGCACCCCGACGAACGCGAACGGCATCTTGGTGCTGGTGAGCTTGCGGAGCTCGGATCTGATGAGCCGTGTCATGGTCATGAATCGCCCTTCTCGTCGTTCGATGGGTCACTGGTCCAGTTCAAGAAGAGTTCCTCGAGCGAGCCTGCATGGGGCGACAATTCGTGCAGGGCGATCCCGGCGGTGAAGGCTCGCTCGCCGATCTCGTCGATCGGCATGCCCCGCACGATGAGCCCGTCCGGGCCCTGCGTCTGGGTTGTCGCGCCGGCTCGTTCGAGCTCGATAGCGAGTCGGACCGGGCCGACGGTTCTGACGAGCGAGGCCGATTGTTGCAGTTCGGCCAACGAACCGTGGGTGACGAGCCGACCTCGGTTGATGACGATGACATCGTCGGCGAGATGTTCGACTTCGGACAGAAGGTGGCTCGACACGAACACGGTCCCGCCGTGTGCAGCGTGGCCTCGGAGCAGATCGCGCAAGGTGCGGATGCCTTGCGGGTCCAAGCCGTTGCCCGGTTCGTCCAGGATCAGCACCGGTGGTTCACCCATCAGCGCAGCGGCGAGTCCGAGGCGTTGGCGCATTCCGAGCGAGTAGGCGCCGACGCGACGGTTTGCGGCATCGGCCAGTCCGACCTGTTCGAGCAGCTCGTCGACCCTGCGGTGATCGATGCCGGTCGCGTCGGCCAGGATCCGTAGATGGTTGCGTCCGCTGCGTCCGGGGTGGAAGGCGTCCGACTCGATCATGGCGCCAACGGTTCGGGCCGGATCGGGCAGCTCCCGGTACCGGTGACCACCGATCGTGACCCGGCCGTGGTTCGCGGCGGCAAGGTCGAGCATGATCTTCATGGTCGTCGATTTCCCGGATCCGTTCGGCCCCAGGAAGCCCGTGACGCGACCGGGTGGCACCGTGAAACTCAGATCGTCGACAACGGTCAGAGCGCCATAGCGTTTGGTGACGTGTTCGACCTCCAGCGGGTAGGCCTCTGTGCTTGGTGGGGTGTCCGCTCGCGGTGTTCGGGTTGAACTGGTCGGAGGGGATGTCGTTGTCATGGGTCCTCCCGCACTGCTGGTGCCGATCGGCGTTGCTCCGGCGGCGGTCGTAGACCTGGTCATCGGTCGCTGCTCTCGGCGAGCACGACGTCAACCATGTATGTGACGAACTCGTCTGGTTGTTCGAACATCGCCCGGTGGCCGGAGGTCTCGAAGTCGACCGTGTCCTTGAAAGGAGCGGTGATGGTCGGGTACCACTCAGCGAACGGTTCGGCTCGTCCGCCGGCTTCGTGTGCTCCCTGTGCGAAGAACATCGGGACCTCGAACTCGGTGGCAGTCGCTCGGAAGTCGACGTCTTGGATCTGGGGGTAGAGGATCTGGAAGCTGTCCATGAAGGCGCCGAGCAGGTGGATCTGTTCGGCCAGCGTGTATTCCTCGACGAAGAGGTTCTCGGAGAACCCACCTTCGCCTTCGCTGTTCCCCGAGTGGTCATACGGGTAGACCTCGTGCTCGTGGGACAGCGCGATTTCGTAGTTGAGCATGTCGTCGTACGGGGGCGGGCCGATCGCTTCGAGATCCCCGACGAGCCCGGTGTTGCCCGTCTCGCGTGCCCATGCGAGCGTGTCGGTGTAGAAGATTCGGTCTGTTTCGACCGGGCTCACCATCTGGCCGACCCCGATGAACGCCTCGAACAACTCGGGATGGTCCTGCACGGCGAGGACACCCACGATCGATCCCCACGATTGGCCCACCAGGTAGATGCGGTCGGTCTCGAATCGGTTGCGCAGATAGCTCGTGACCGCGATCGCGTCATCGACGGAGGACTCCGGGGTGAGTGTCGACGTCGGATCGATGGCCGGGTACGACTTGCCTGAACCTCGTTGGTCGAACGTGACCACGGTGAAGTGCTCTTCGAGCGCAGGGAGGTGGTTACGCATCGCGCCCATCTCCGAGCCGCCCGGGCCGCCGGCGAGGAACAGCAGCACCGGGTTCTCGATGCTGTGTCCGCGGATCAGCAACGCAAGATCGTTGCCGTTGACCTCGACCGTGGTGAGCTCGGCGACACTTCCGGCGAGCCGGTTGCCGTCGGCGTCGACGATCGCGTCGGTGGCTGCCGGCCGTGCGATCAGCACGGCGAGTCCGATCATTGCGACGGTGCCCACGACCGCAGCGCTTCTGCGGGCGTAACCCCAGCGGCTCGTCCTGGCGGCGCTGCCCGTGGCCGCCGGCGCGAAGCGCCGTGCTGCGCCTGCCGCCCACGCTGCGCCCAGCGCCATGGGTGCGAGCGAGACCAGACCGTGGAACCCTCGACCGACCACCAGCGCCAGGGTGCCGTAGGTGCTGAAGTGGGGACCATCGACCGATGGCCCGTCGGTACCGATCCGGGCCAGTTCGAAAACAACTGCGAACGTGACCGGGGCGACGAGCATCGCCCAACGAGAACGAGTGACCCCACCGGCGAGCGCGCCCACCATGAACGACACGGCCATCGAGATGAGCACCTGGCTGGTCGTGAGCGGACTGCGCGGGATCCACCATGCGCACAGCAAGCCCCACAATGCAGCGGTCGCGACACCGATTGCTGCGGCCCGACGCCAATCGGCCCCCAGCCAACGCTTGATCTCGGGCACGTACGGTGGCGAAAACCGCCCGGCGTTCTGGGCTGCGGCGTGGTCGTCGTCCGATGCCACGTCATCTTGCCGGGTTCGTGGAATCGGGGTTGTAATCGTCATCGAGTCACCGTTTGAGTGGTTCCGAACTCCGCCCCGCTTTGCTGATCTCCGCTGCCGGGCGAAAACTGGTGGATTCTCGCTCGGTATGGGTCCGAGGCGGGGCGAGAACGTTCCGGCCCGCTGGGGGCGGTGCGGCGTTTGAGGTACTTGCCGGCTGCGACAGCGACAACGAGCGAGCCGACCAACAGTGCGGCCGCAACCCGAGGCACGCCGTTCGGGTTGACGTACAGCAACAGGGTGGCGCACACGACGGCACCCACGACGAAACTCGCGGCGAGGAACATGCGACGCAAGGGAGGGTTGGCGTTCAAAAGAGGCCCCTTTCGGGTCTCTTGCCAAGGTCCGGAGCAAGCGTCAGCGGCCGGAGGCCGCTACATCACACTACCCACACACCGCGTGGCTGACAAGGCGTCACCAGTTGCCCACCGCTACGGAGGCGTCGGCAACACAGCCGACCCAACAGTGGGCTCGCGCAGCGAATGGCCGGGACACCATGGTGCTGGCGATGGCTCGCACGCACGCATCAAGGGGGTCACGCCTGAGCATCTCGTCGGCAGCGCCCTATGTTCCCGCGATCGGCACCCAGTTGTCAACGTGATTGGGAAGGCTGAGGGAAGGAAGACCGAGCCGAGCGCGTCGATGTTTGCCGACTCTGCCGAACGAGCTGCGCCAAGACTGCACCCTCGAGTGCGTCAATCCGTTGTCGAGCCAGAGGCACTCGAGGTTGAAGACGGATCTGGAACTGGCGTTGACAAGCGGGCATTGTCCCAGAGTTCGCGCTGCGCCGATCGCGGGTCGTCCACGACTTCCGATGGTGTGCCAAAACGCATGGTCGCCCGACGTTCGAGGTCGTACTGTGGCCATCCACTGTCTCCAGTGGCGGCGAACGAAACCCACGCGGCATGCATCGTGTCGGCGAGCGCTTGAGGCGGGTCGGATCCCAGCAGTGGCTCCATGCCGTTGGCGAGTGTTTCGAACACGAACGGAATCTCGAGCCCATGACAGGCACCGAGAAGCCCAGCAAACTGCGGTGAGCGCCAGGCGAACTCGTACACGAACGTGTTCGTGGTGCTGTTCGAGTGGGCATCGGCCAGTCGCATGGCTGGGATCCCGATGTACCAGTCGCCGAGCAACGCCGCGAGCAGGTCGCCAGGACTCGCGTCGGGATTTTCGGCGCGATAGAGGGCCAGGGTCTCTGCGACCGGAAGCCCGTAGGCGGTCACGACACCCGCCACCATGTCAGTGGTGATGTGTTCCATCGCGCCGCTTGGAACCAGGAACAGTCTCCATTCATCGGTGGTCGTCCCAACCATCAGATCGATCGATGCGGCGGCGCCACCAGTGATCTGATCGATCGGATTCGCCGGGATGATCTCCCCGTCGATCACCGGCTGCCAGGGCATCATGCTGAGCGCCACCTCGCGACCCCATGTTGCCGGGTCGGGGTTGGCGGCGAGATCGGCAGAGAGTTCCACTTGCGCTCGAAGGAACTGTTGAGTGGGGATCGCTGCGAGCGCCGTTCGGGTCGCTGCCACGCCGAGTTTGTCGGCCAGGAGCCTGCCAACAAGCTGGGCCGTATCGGCAGAGATGACGATGGAGGCGCCACCGCTCTGGGCGATCGCCCGCCGAAACAGCCCCGCGGCACGCGGCATCGACAGCAAGGTGCTGACGCTCATCGCGCCGGCGGACTCGCCGAAGATGGTGACGTTGTCGGGATCGCCCCCGAACGCGGCGATGTTGTCGCGCACCCACTCGAGGGCCGCGAGCTGGTCGAGCAGGCCGAGGTTCGCGGTGCCGCTGCCGAGGAACAGGAAGCCATCGGCCCCCACTCGGTAGTTGATGGTCACGCACACGATCCCGTCGCGAGCGAAACGACTCCCGGAGTACGCCGATGCAGCACCGGTTCCGTGCTCAAAGGCCCCGCCGGGAATCCAGACCATTACCGGGTGACCGCTGGAGCCGGCGGGGGCCCAGATGTTGAGGTTCAGGCAGTCCTCACCCTGCTCGCCGTAGTCTGGGATCAGCAGTTCGAACGGTGAGGGATATGGCACCTGGGGCGGTTTGGGGCCGAATGTGAGGGCGTCTCGCACCCCGCTCCACGGCTCGACCGGCTGCGGGGTGCGGAACCGATTCACACCGAACGGTGGCGCGGCGTACGCGATGCCCTTGAAGGTTTTGACACCATCAGAAACAGCGCCACGCACCTTCCCCGGCCGGGTTTCGACGATTGGGGTGTCGACGATTGCGCTCATCATCGTGGAGAAGCGCCGAGCAAGTCGCTCGGACTCGACGTGGGGTGCGGGGGCAGGAAGAGGTCGGTGTCGTAGCTGTGGAGAACCGCCGTGACGTGGAGACCGATGTGCGCGATCGGTGCGCCGATCGGGTTCAACGTGAGCAGCGTCGGGACACCCCAGAGCACGTCGCCGGTCAGCGGGGACCGGATGTCCGACGACCGAAACTGCGCGTAGCCGAGGTGGTACACACCGGTCATCATCAGTGAGGCAACGAGCGCAAGAGCGCCGATGGCGAGTGTGCCGCTCCGACGAGCGCGAAACTCGGTCCCGGCGAACGCAGCGAAGACGGCGAGGATCGGGAACGCCGACAGCAGCAGGCCGTCGATGGCGCCGTAGAACACGCCCCGCCAGACGACCGCACCGAACAGTGCGACGCCACCCGGCCGCGAGGTGGCGTCGGCGGTGCGCAACACCACCACGGCCATGACACCGGCGAAGACGACGCCGAGCACGATGGCCGCGGTCAGCCTTCGGTGGATCATCTCACTCAGGTTCTGATGAGTGAAGCGCATCCACACAGTCAGGAAGGAAATGACGACGACCCCGTAGATGCCGTAGTAGACGTCGCGTTGAACTCCCAGCCGATCGGCGAACACGAACGGAACGAGAAAGCCGACAGCCATGCCACCAGCGATCCAGTAACACTGCTCGGCGAGTTGACGGTGAGCGCCACTCGTCGAACCCGCCGCGGCGCGGGAATCCGAAGCCGAGATCCTGGCCCCTCCAGCCGCTACCGGTTGGGAGATTGGTGTGGGCTGCATAGGCGGCTCCTGTGTCGGTGATGGCGGATCGGGTGATCGCGCTACCGAGGTCCGGAGCAACGCAGTGGGCTGAGTCTGCACAACAACGACGAACCGCAAGTGTTCAACGCTGAGGCAACGATCATTCTAACCGGCCGAGGCCTGGGGATCGTCGGCGTAAGGTGCAGGTGTGGTGTTGATCGGTCGACTCGATGACCGATTGACGGATTCGCGTCTCACGATTCGCTGCGCCACGCTGTTGGCAGTCGCGGTTGTCGTGTTCGTGTTCAGCTGGTCGCTGGCCTACCTGCTGCTGCCGGTCGGGTTGCTCCGTGGCCGCACCGGCGGCGCAGTGTTGGCCGGAGGCGATCAGGCGGCGAGCAGCTTCACGGTTGAACTCGTCCGGATCTTCGCTGTCAACTTCGCCTTGGTGGCCGTTGTGGTCGTGGCGGCGAACCTGCTGCGGACCCGTCGTGGCGTGCCGCTGGGGTACTGGTCGGCGCTGATGATGATCGCCGTGGCCGGCGTCGTCACGGGAACCAACTCGTTCTCAATCCAGGTCGGGCCACCGCACAAGCTCGCTCCGTCTGTCGAGCTGCTCGGTAACCCCGGTCCCTACGAACTCGCCGCGTACGTCCTCGCGACGACGGCAACCTACGGGATCGGCCGGTGGCAGCTCGTCGGGCGTTGGCCGTACTCGACCGCCCCAAGGATCACCGCGGGGCCGGGGCCGGTCCGCCCCATCGTGCTGGGGTTGGGCGCAGCTACGGCACTCCTGCTCGCCATGGCAGCCTGGGAGGCGCACCGAATCATTGCGACAGTCACCTGACGGAGACGGTGCCTCACACCACCGAGCGAGCGCCCGTCGTTCGCTCGGCACGATCCTTGATGCCGCGCAGCATGCGTCGCGTCATCACGAAACTGACCACCTCGGTCGGTTCCACCAACATTGCCGCCCACCGATTCGTGTAGGTGTAGCGCTCGCGGACGATGAGACGGGTGGATCCGTCGGGCAGATCGCCGAGCACGAACGCCCAGGTGAAGTCGTACGGGGGGCGCTTCTCACCGATCGGGATCCCGCCGCGCAACACGAGCGCACGATCTGGTTCCACCAACGCCACGCTCAACGCCATTTCGGGCGCAAGCTTGATGTCGTCGCCGATGTCGGGGTGCTGGAACTCTGCCAGGACCGTGCCGGCGCTGTAAATGTCGGCGCCGACGAGGTTCGAGAGCCGGTCGTAGCTGTAGAAACCGCCACGTCCTTGGCCAAGCTGCGCAATCCATGGCCACACATCGGTAGATGTCGCGGCGATCGTGGTCGATCGTGTCGCCGTCAGACTCGGCGTGGGCAACAGATCGTCACCCGGCAACACGAAACCCACCTCGTCGTCGGACGAGCCCCATTGCAGCATCCGCTTCCTGACCTCAGCTGCACCCGCGAGCACGACAGCGCCGACGACCACCGATCGAACGCACGCCCCCCGCCCGGAACTCAACCGCGGGCTCCAAGGCGCTTGCGGGGTGCCGGGAGCGCGGCGAACCACTTGTGGGCAACTTCGGTGGCGGGCCCACCGCCGATGGTAGCCAGACCGCTCAGCAGCGCGTCGCCAACGCGATCAGTCGAACGCTTCCTGAACTCCGTGACCGGACCGATCGGCATTGGCTCCGATTCAGGCCGTGCAAGGATCGGATTGTTCCGACGTTGATGAGCACGATGCTCGCCGGGGGTTCGCCTGATCGCCGATGACGAGTTTCCCTGATCGCTCACAAGATCACACCGAATGCCACAAGCACGGCAACCGCGATCACCCACCTCCGCTTCCACCATGCTTTCTTGGATTCATCTGCTGGATTCGGTTCGCCAGCTGGCACGAGGGGTGGATGGATGGCGTCGCGTCGCAGGTTAGGGCCTGCTCTTGCCGGAGCACCTTGGCTCGACCGTTCAGACACGTTGCGCCTCCGTTGGTGATCAGGCGCAACCGAGGTCCGGAGCAACGCGAGAAAGCTAACTGCTCTCCATTCGTCAAGCTAGCCCCACGTGCACCTCCCCATCAAGGGGACCTTGGTCACTCCGCGGCACGCCGACGCGAGGACTGCTAGCGTCGAAACAACAACCGGTGAACGCGCCCCAGACCCTGGCGGTACACGAAAGGTCAGGACGCCGATGACACCGCGACAGCAACTACCCTCTTTGTCTGCCCGATTGCCCACGATCGCGGCGGAGGTGTGCCATGTCGTCTCCCTCGAGTGAACGGCGCGTGCGCATCCTCGGCCAACTCGTCCGCGCCGGCGAGGCGCCGCTGGAGACCACGCGTCTGTGCGAGGTGTGCGCGGAGATGACCGCCACGAGCGGGGCGGGCATCATGCTCATCGCTGACGGCACCTCGCGCGGCTCGGTCTGCACGTCCAACAGCGTCAGCGAACTCATCGAAGAACTGCAGTTCACGCTCGGGGAGGGGCCCTGTATCGACGCCTGCCGCGAAGGTCAACCGATTCTCGAACCGGACCTCGCCTCGCCTGCCCGTCAGCGTTGGGTCGCGTTTGCGCCACCGGCGATCGCGGCGGGTGCGCGAGCGGTCTTCGGCTTCCCGGTCCGCGTCGGTGCTGCACACCTCGGCGCGCTCAACCTGTACCGCGATCGACCCGGACCGCTCACCGACGACCAACGCGCCGACGCGCTCGTGCTCGCCGACGTCGCCGCCGAACTAATTCTCCTCCTCCAGGCAGGCGCGCCACCGGGAGAACTGGCAACGGAACTCGAGTCCAGTGCAAGCCTCCACTACGTGGTCCACCAGGCCTCCGGCATGATGTCAGTTCAGCTCGGTGTTGCCGTCGAGCATGCCATGGTCCGCCTGCGAGCGTTCGCGTTCGCCAGCGGACGACCCCTCGTCGACGTCGCCCGAAGCGTCGTCAACCGGACGTTGCGATTCGATCCGACCAGTGAGACAGGCATCGGCAAATGACCAACCGCCGACGTCGCCCACGGCGACGACACCTGCTCGCCGGCTCGAACGCCGCAGAGCCGCACGTGAACTAGCATGAGCGCCAGGCGGCGCCTGCGGGCGCCGATCCGACGTTCGTACCCCTCCGGGCGTTCCTGACACAGATGGAGCCCCCGTGCCGTCCAAACAGACCTTGCTCGGCGAGACCATGGTGCAGCTCGCTGACAACCTCGTCACCGACTTCGACGTCGTCGAACTCCTGACCCTGCTCACCGACCGATGCGTCTCCATTCTCGGCGTGAGCGCTGCCGGTCTCATGCTCGCCGGACCGGATGGTTCCCTGCGCGTGATCGCTTCGTCCAGCGAACAAATGCACCTGCTCGAACTCTTCGAGCTGCAAACCGACGAAGGCCCATGCCTCGAGTGCTTCCAAACCGGCAGCGCGATCACACACGACGACCTGTCCAC
>DASQFE010000177.1:0-19332 GCA_035633295.1 Ilumatobacteraceae bacterium
CGCCACGAACGGCGTCGTTGGTCACGGCGTCGGTGCCGTCGAGGCTGATCTGGATGTCGAGGTAGTCCATCGATGCGAGGCGGCGGGCTTTGTCGGCGTCGATGAACGCACCGTTGGTGGAGAACTTGACGCCGATACCCCGACCGATCGAGTACTCGAGCAGCTCGAAGAAATCGCGACGGATCATCGGTTCGCCACCGCCGATGTTGATGTAGAACACCTGGAGATCATGCAGTTCGTCGAGCACGGCTTTGGCCTGGTCGGTGGTCAGCTCGCGTGGGTCGCGGCGCCCCGACGACGACAGGCAGTGGACGCACTCGAGGTTGCATGCATAGGTGAGTTCCCACGTGAGGCAGATCGGTGCGTCGAGGCCACCTTTGAGTTGTTCAACCAGCTGTGACGGGTTCGAGCTCATGGAGCATCTCCGATCGTGTGAGGGCGGACAGGGCCGATTCGAACGACGTCCATCGGGTCGGGTCGATCTCGCAGGCGCGCAGCGTGTCGGCCAAGGTGTCGTGGTCGCCGAGCGCCTGAACCACTCGGACGATGTCGGGGTGCTTGAGGAAGATCAACTTGCGGTTTCCGTAGTGGTATGCCAAGGCTCCGAACGGCTCGGGCCGAAGCGCAACCTGTGGATCGAGCGCGAGTCGCCGTTCGAGCATCGGCGGTTTCGTCACGTCACGTCACACTGGGACTGGCACGGCGCGACGCGGTGCGACGTCAGTAGACGCCGCACATCCCGTCGATCGAGATCTCTTCGACGAGCAACTCCTCGACGATTTCCGCATCGAGAGGCTCAACGGTGAGCGCTGAGTCGGTTTCGTTGGTCGATTCGTCCATGCGTTGAGACTAGCCGTGGGCGCCGTCGGCGGCCAGACGAACCGCCTCAGCGGGCTGGGATGATCTGGGCGTACAACTCGGGGCCCCGGTCACGCCAGCGTGCGGCCGCCACAGCGATACCTCCGCGGTGAACGACGAGGCCGACGCCGAGCGCAGCCACGGCGAACACCGACACGAACGGGAGGGACTGGCGGTCGAGCGCCCACAGGAGTGCCAGCGCAATCGGCAGGGTCAGCAACGCGAGGACGGCCAGAACGCCAGCGAGCATGAGGCCGGCGAACCACCCCCTGCCCGAATCCCCGCTGGCGAGCGGGTTGTCGCTCTCGGGGATCGCGATCGGCACGAACGACGACTGCACCATTGCAGCGCCGGCTCCTGCGAACAGCCCGCCAACACCAACGATGAACCCGGCGGGCAGGTAGTCCCACTCGCCGGTGATCGCTGCCGCGATCAGTGGGCCGATGATTGCGATCGGTGCCGCCGACACCACGACGGAGCGGGCCTTGGCCCGCACCAGTACATCGGGGTCGGACCCGGTGAGCAGTTCGCCGGCCATCGCAGGGCCATCGGATCCGAAGCTGTTGCCTGCCATGAACAGCACCGCGAGCTGGACGGCCCCGCCGACCAGTACGGCCCCAGCGCCGGCCTCGCGCCCGGTGAGTACTGGCACCAGCACGATGGCCAGACCGACGCCGCCGCCCGTAAACGTCTCCAGCGCCGTTCGCGGCGTTCGGAAGCGGGTGAGCACTCCCCGCCACGCCACTGCTCCGACAGCGCCCGGGCCACACATTCGTCGAGCGAGCGAACTCACGGGGCGGCGTCGTTCACGAGTCGCGGCACGACTTGCGCTGGCACCCCTCACCGACGTGACCAGGCGGCGGGTTGTCCAGGTGAACAGCCAGAACAGTGGGAGCAGCCAAGCGGCACCGATCATCACATGGATGAGCGCCTGAGCGGGTTCGGTCCTGGCATCGGCGAGCGCTCGACCGAGCTGGCCCATTGGTGTGAACGCCAGCACGTTTGCGACGCTCGTGCGCTCGCCGTCGTCGAGGTCAGCGACGGCGCGGGGGATGATCTGGAACGCGGCGTAGAACGCCAGGCTCGAGATGCCGACGACGATCTGTCCGACCCTCGGGTAACGCGTCGAGAGCAAGCCGAGGGAATTGATGGTTGTACGTGACACGAGGAGCAGCGTTGCGAGGAACGCAAGCGTGGCCAACGCAACCGGCACGATCGACAACCACCCACTCACTGCACCTGCGAACAAACCGATCGCGACCAGCGCCGCGGAGAGCCCTGGCGGCCCGGCCGCCGACGCTGCGAGCAGACCGAGGCCCAGCTGGCGATCTGGCAGGGGCTCGGTGGCGAGCACCCGCGGATCGACGGGTTGGGTGACCCCGGCAATCACGCCGACCATCAGCACAACCAACACAATGCCGGTCGTCAACGTCACGAACGCGGCATCCAGGTCGTCGCTGCTCCGGCCGATGACGAATGCCGCAATGCCACCGACGACGCCCGCCATCACCGATGCGATCAGTCCGATCACGACAGCAGCCTTCTGAGCGCCACTCGTGGCAAGCACTCCGCGCAGCATCTTCCAGCGGATTCGTGCGAACAGCGCACAGATCTCGAGATCACCCATCAGGTGGGTTCTCCCATCAGCTCGATCATCAGCGCAACCAGCCGAGGGCATCGTCGTCGACATCGGATGCGCCGACGACGTCGATGAAGGCTTCTTCCAGACGCCGCCCGTTGCGAAGTGCGTCGATCGGCCCAGATGCGACGAGCCGGCCCCGGTGGATGACGCCGACGTGATCGCACACGCGCTCGACGATGTCCATCACGTGTGTCGACAGCACGACGGTGCCGCCACCGGCACGAAACAGGTCGAGCATGCGACGCATCGCACGAGTGGAAACCGGGTCGACGCCCTCGAACGGCTCGTCCAGCATGACGACCCGCGGCCGGGCGAGCAGCGCTGCCGCGAGCGCGGTCTTCTTGCGCATGCCATGGCTGTAGCCGGCGATCGGCCGATCGGCGTCGTCGATGAGGTCGAGCACCGTGAACAGATCTGCGGCACGGTCCCGAATGATCTGCGGATCGAGTGAGCGGAGTGCGCCGATCGTCTCCACGAACTCCCACGCGGTGAGCCGGTCGAACAGTTGCAGCGGGTCGAGCATGACACCCATGGATCGGCGTGTGGCGAGCACATCCTCGTCGACGCGCACACCACAGACTTCGATCAGCCCGGCATCCGGTCGGACAAGTCCCACGACCGCTCGCATTGTTGTCGACTTGCCGCTCCCGTTCGGACCGACGAGCCCGTAGCACGCACCCTGCGGGACTTCGAGCGTCAGCTGGTCGATGGCGACTGTGGTGCCGTAGATCTTCGTGAGGCCGATGATCCGCAGCGGTGATCGCACCGGTGGCGGAAAGACCGGCGGGGAGAGCTGCACACCCTTAGTCTGCCGCAGCTCGAACCGGTCGCCGCCGTTGTGGTCTGTGTCAGCTCAGATCGGTGAGGAGGCGTGTGCTGACAGCGAAGCGGGAAGACCGCAAGAGAGCTGGGAGGTGAACTCGAACGCCGCGACCGCTCCGATGACGATGACGGCAGGGGAGCGGACGTCAACGTTCGCAAGTTCGCCGAGCGTCCATCGTCCCACGACCTGAGCGTCGGTGGTGGCGGACTCGATGGCGGCGACGGGCGTGGAAGCAGCAAGTCCGCCGACCATCAACTCCGCTGCGATCTCGGCTCGCTGTGACACGCCCATCAGTACGACGATGGTGCCGCCGACGGCGGCGAGCGATCGCCAGTCGATATCGGGCTCGCTGGCTCGCCGATGGCCCGTGACCACGGTGAACGCAGCGGACACGCCACGATGGGTCACCGGGATCCCGGCGGCTCCAGGTGCTGCAACCGACGACGAGATGCCGGGAACGACCTCGAAGGTCACGCCGGCCTCTGCGAGCGCTTGAGCTTCCTCGCCGCCGCGTCCGAACACGAACGGGTCGCCGCCCTTGAGCCGCACGACGCGCTTGCCCTGCCGCCCGAGCTCGACGAGCAGGGCCGAGATCATCTCCTGCGGAATCGGTCGACCAGGCCGCTTGCCGACATCGATGCGTTCCGCCGAGGCCGGGATGAGCGCCAACACGCCGTCGCCCACGAGTGCGTCGTGCACGACGACCTCGGCGGTGCTCAGCAGTCGCACCGCCTTGACGGTCAACAAGTCGGGATCGCCGGGCCCAGCGCCCACCAATGACACCGTCATCGCCGCCCCCCGGCGCCGGCCATCCCCATTTGTGTTTGTGTTTGTGTTTGTGTTGCAGTTTGGTTGGGACGGGCCAACCAGACTGTCACGCAAACCGGGATTTGGGGGCCAATCGGGTTTTGGGGGTGGAGGGTGTCAGCGGGCACGGCGGCGTCCCGTCGGTTCGGGGAGGAGCGCTTCGAGCCACTGCCAGTCCTGTTCGACACACCAGTCGCCGAAGCCCCGTTGCCGGTCGGAGCGTCCGAACGCTTCGAGTAGCGGCCGCAGGAGTTCGGGGACGGCCGCGAGTGGCACGTCGGCACGAAGGACGCGGGCCAGACGATCGCCGGCAGGCGAGCCACCCACATAGATGTCGTAGTTCTTCTTCGTTCGTCCGACGATGCCCAACTCGGCGGCGTACGGCCGAGAGCAGCCGTTCGGACAGCCGGTCATGTTGAGGCGCAGTGCCAACTCGGTGTTGCCGGTGTCGGCCAACACCTTCTCCAACTGGTCGACCACCGTGGGGAGCACCCGTTCGGCCTCGCCGAGCGCCTTGCTGCACGTCGGCAGCGCAGGGCAGGCGATCGCGAGATTGCGCGTCGGGCTCTGGTCGGCGGCAAGCGCCACCCCGTTGGCTCGCAGCACGTTCTCGACCGCTTCGTCGTCGGTGACCCCGAGGAGCAGCAGGTCCTGACGGGGTGTCACGCGCAACTCGCGAACCGCCCCATCAGCAATGAGGCGCCGCAGCGCCAGACGCAGCCCACCGACAACTTTGCCCGACGGCACGGGCAAGCCCAGTGCCCTCGTGCCGTCGATGTCATGCCAGCCGTGGTGGGCGCCGACCTCCCAGTCGGGGAGTTCGACCGGCGGTGCCAGCGTTCGACCGGTGCGGGCCTCGATCTGTTCGCGGAGCCAGTCGATCCCCCGCTCTTCGAGCAGATACTTCAGGCGGGCGCGAGAACGGTCGTCGCGGTTGCCGAAGTCGCGCTGCGTCGTGACGATGGCCTCGACGACGTCGCCGATTTCGTCGGGCGGCACCCAGCCGACGGGCTGTGCGAGCAACGGATAGGTGTCGTCGGGGCGGCTGTGGCTCATCCCCATTCCGCCTCCGGCGAGGACGACGAATCCGGTCAGCTCGCCGACGGTGCCTTCCGCCAGGGTAGGGACGATCCCGACGTCGTTGGTGTAGATGTCGACGCAGTTGTCGCCCGGCCAGGCGATGGCGATCTTGAACTTGCGGGGGAGGTAGGCCGCGCCGTAGATCGGCTCGACGTCGTCGATCGGATCCATCGCCGAGGGCGGTTCCGCCGAGACGGCGCGCTCGCCATCGACCCAGAGTTCCCAGTAGCTCTCGGTCTGCGGCCGGAACCGGGCGACCATCTCGGCCACGAGTGGCTCGAGGACGGCGGTGCGTTCGGGGTGGGGCAGCGGGCAAGCCATCACGTTGCGCACGACGTCACCGCAGGCACCCAGGGTGGTGAGCAACGATGTGTTGATGCCTCCCACCAACTCGCGCAGCTCACCCTTGTGGACGACGTGGAACTGCACTCCCTGGCGGGTCGTGAGGCGCAACTTCTGATCCGCGAGCGCAGCGACACGGTCGAGGGCCAACCACTGTTCGTTCGTGATCACTCCGCCGGGCACCGAGGCGCGCACCATGCAGGAGTAGTCGAGCGGCAGCTTGAGCTGGGTGCGGGCCCGTCGGACATCACGGTCGTCCTGCTGGTAGATCCCGTGGAACTTGAGGAGCAGTTCGGCGTCGTGCTCGAAGTCGGGCGATTCATCGACAAGTTCCGCCTCGATGGTGCCGCCGAGGTAGTTGCTCTCGAGCTTGACTCTCTCTGCGCTCACAAATGCAGCCCGCATTCGGTCTTCTCCGAGTCAGCCCATCGGCCGGCGCGCGGATCGTCGCCATCGTTCACGGGTCGGGTGCACGGCCAGCAGCCGATCGACGGGTAGCCGCGCTCGGCCAGCGGATGGTCGGGGAGGTCGTATGCGGCGACATAGGTGACAACATCGGCGTCCGTCCATCCAGCGAGGGGATTGACCTTCACGATGTTGCGCAGCAGGTCGTCGTGGACGAACGGGGCCGTGCGACGCTGCTCGGAATCGGAACGGCGCAGACCCGTGATCCATGCTGTACGGCCTTCGAGCGCCCGATTCAGCGGCTCGACTTTGCGGGCGGCGCAGCAGGCACCGGTGTCGGTCTGCCAGACGTTGCGGGCGAGATCGGCCTCGGGCCGGATGATCCGAAGGTTCAGTCCGAAGCGGCTCCGCAGGTCCTCGGCGAACCACTCGGTCTCTGCGAACAGGTACCCCGTGTCGAGCAGGGTGATCTCCACTCCGGGGATCGCCTCGTTCGCGACGTGAGCGAGTACGGCGTCTCCAAAGCTCGCTGTGACGCACAGTTGCTTGCCGAAACGACGGTTCGCCCACTGCAGAACACGGTGCGCGTCGACGATCGGATCGTTGGTTTCGGCGGGGCGGTCCGCGACGGATTGGGCAATCGAGGACGGGGCAAGAGTGTCGCTCACGACACGTATTCAATCAATTCCGACCAAATAGATCAACTTTGTAGTGAATTACCTTTTCGTACACTCGGCACATGGATGAATCGTCCGTCGTGCAGCCACCCGAATTGCGGTCGCCTCAGTTCGGGTATCCAGTGATCCTGGACCTGCACGACGTGGCGGTACTCGTGGTCGGTGGCGGTCGGATCGGAGCCCGCAAGGCGCAGGGACTGGCTGCAGCGGGGGCCAACGTGCGGATGGTGGCCCGGGAGGTGTCAGAGCATGTCGCTGGGGTGGGGGTTGCAGAGGTGCGCGCACGTGCGTTCGAGCCGGCCGACCTCGACGGCATCCGGCTTGTCGTCACGGCGACCGGCGACGCTGAGGTGGACGCTGCCGTATCGGCCGTGGCCCGCGAGCGCGGCATCTGGACCAACGCCGCCGACCAGCCGATCGACTGCGAGTTCATCCTGCCTGCTGTTGCGCGAGTCGGCCGCGTGACCGTGGCGGTCAGTACCGACGGTGCGAGCCCGGCCTTGGCTCGTGAGCTGCGCAACGTCATCGCTGAACTCCTGACCGACGAATTGGGTGCACTCGCCGAGGAGCTTGCCGCCGAGCGGCTCGCTGTACAGCAGGGTGGTGAGTCGACCGAGGACATCGACTGGACCGCGCGTGTGCGAGCTGGCATCGCGGCGGCGATCGGTGCCCGTAGTCTCGCTCCGTGATCAACCTCGGGCAGCTGCATTTTCTTCGGTGGCCGGTGGCTCGACGCGCGGGCGCAGCGATCATGGTGGCGGGGCTGTTCGTCGCGTCATGCACTTCGAGTTCCGACGTCGCCGAAGTCGAGTCGAACACCGGTCCGGTTGCAACGGCTGCGCCCGGCAGCACGCTGGCACCAGCGTCAGTCGATGGGTCGACGCCGATCACGGCACCTGACCCGAACGGGCTGCCGTCGATCTCCGACCCCGACCCTGCGATCCTCATCGGCGAACTCGACAACGGCCTGCGGTATCTGATTCGCGACAACGACAACCCTGGCGGACGCGTCGACATGCGGCTGGTCGTCGACGCCGGATCTGCGCTGGAAGACGATACGCAAACGGGCGGGGCGCACTTCCTCGAGCACATGCTGTTCAACGGCACCGAGCAGTTCCCCGAGAACGAACTGATCGACGTGTTACGCAGCTTCGGCGCGGCGTTCGGAGCCGACATCAACGCCTACACGAGCTACGACGAGACCGTCTACGAACTCACCATGCCGACCGCCGACGACACCGTGGTCGAGACCGGGCTCGACGTGCTCGAGCAGTGGCTTTCGGCAGCGACCATCGAGCAGACACAGGTCGAGGCCGAGCGTGGTGTGGTCCTCGACGAGTGGCGGGGTTCGGAGGCGAGTTCCGATGGCCGAATCTTCGACGGTCTCGAAGGGCTGTTCCTGACGGGGTCGCCGTACGAGGGCCGTGATCCGATCGGTGACGAGGCTGCAATCATGGGGATGAACGCGGAGCCACTTCGCGCCTTCTACGACGACTGGTACCGACCGGACAATGCCGCCGTGGTCGTCGTCGGCGACATCGACCCCGAGGCGATCGAGGAGGGTCTCGTCGATCGTTTCGGACCGCTCGTTGCTCGCGGAACATCACCCGAACGCCCGGAGCTTCTGGTTGAACCGTCGACCGAACCGCAGGTGGTCGTGGTGTCCGACCCCGACGTCGCCGAGGGCTTCGCCCAGGTCACGCTGCCCTCCACTCCGCTCGACGACGAGTCGCCCGAGGCCGAGCTGCAGGCATCGATCCTCGACGCGATGGCCTTCGACATCGTCGCCACGAGGCTCGGCAACGACGCCCTGCGTGGCGAGGCGCCGTTCGACGACGCTCGGGTCGACTCCAGCGGGTTCGTTCGCGGTCTCGAGGCCCCGGAAATTGTGGTGTCGGCCGACGGTGCGGCGCTGGAGGCTTCGACGCAGGCGGTGTTCGACGAGTACGAGCGAGTGCGTCGTTTCGGCTTCACCCCGGCCGAAGTGGATCGGGCCGTGTCGTCGATCCGCACGTCGGCCGACACGTTCTATGAAGGACGCGACTCGCGTCAGGACGCCGACTTCGCCGACGAGTACGTCCGCCACGTCCTGACCGACGAGCCGGTCCCGACCGCCGACGACAACTACGACATCATCAACGCGATTCTCGATCGGGCGACGCCGGAAACTGTCGCCTACGGGTTCGTCAACCGGCTCGCCGACACAGGCGCCCACATCATGGTGGTTGTGCCCGAGAACGAAGCCGATGCGTTGCCGGCGGATGACGCCTGGGTGGCTCAGGCATCGAGCATGTCCGATCGCACGCTCGAGCCCCGGGCCGACGACGCGGCGATCGACGGCGATCTCATGGTTGCGCCCGAGCCGATCGAGGAGCGGTCGGCCGATCAGCTGGCCGACGGTGGGTCGGTGTCGTTCGTCGCTCCGACCGTGCTCGAATTCGGCAATGGTGTGCGCGTCTCGCTCAATCCCACCGACATCGTCGACGGCCAGGTGGCCCTCGAAGCGCGCAGCCCGGGCGGGCTCGACTCGCTCGATGACGCCGACATTCCGGCCGGCGACGCGGCCGGCACCGTCGTCGCGAACAGTGGCGTTGCCACCTACGACTCTGTGGAGCTCGAGGCGTTTCTCGCCGACAAGGACGTGAGCCTTCAGTTCGGGATCGATGCGTTCACCGAGGGGATGTTCGGCTCGGCAGCCACGTCGGATCTGGAAGTGCTCTTCCAGCTCATCCACCTCTCCATGACACAGCCCCGCGTCGATCCGGTTGCACTCGATCAGTACCTCGACGACGAGCTGGCCTACGCGTCGGACCCGTCGATCGAGCCGGGTTACGCCGAGTACAAGACACTCCTCGACGCCCGCTACGACGATCCTGCGTTCCTGCTCCCGACGGTCGAGTCGCTGAATTCCGTGACCGCCGACGACGTCGACCGGGTGTTCCGAGACCGGTTCGGCGATGCCTCCGACTTCTCGTTTGCGTTCAGCGGTGACTTCGACCCTGACGAAACCGTCGATCTCGCTCGCCGGTATCTCGGCACGTTGCCGGCGACCGACCGGGCCGAGTTGGTCGACTATGTCGAGCCGCCGCCACCTCCCGGTGTGGTCGCAGAACAGACGACCGGCGGCGAAGGGGAGCAGGCGAGCGTGTCGCTGCTCTACACCGCCCCGGCGAGCGCCGACCGCGCCGACGACGTGGCCGCACTCGTGGTGCAGGAGGTGATCACGAACCGGCTGACCGACACGATCCGCGAAGAGTTGGGCGATTCGTACTCGCCGTTCGCTGTCGTCGACGTCGGCTCGGGTGCTGCGCCGTACGCGCAGATCTACATTTCCAACACGACGGGCGCCGATCTGGTCGACGAAGTCGAGGCAGCGGTGATCGCTCAACTCGACGATCTCCGCTCCAACGGGCCGACCTCTGCCGAGCTGGACGCTGCGAACGAGGCCGTCGTGCAGCAACTGGATCTGTTCAGCAACGAACAGATCAACGACGAGGTGCTGAACGTGCTCACCGATCCGGCCGGCAACCCGTCGCTCGACGATTTTCTCGCTCAAGCGCAACTCGTCGACGGCCTCGACATCGCCGGCTACCTCCGCGCCTGGCTCCCCGCCGACCAGTACATCGACATCCGCGTCCTCCCCCGCTGACCCCCTCAGCCGTCGAAACCCGCCCCAGTCCGAAATTCGGAGCGAACGTGGCGGTCAGCGCAATCCTGGCTCCGAATTTTGGGTTGGGTTCGGGTTGGGGAGGGGTCAGCGCATGTTGGAGGGGGTGACGGTGCGTTGGCTCACCTCGATGAGTTCGCCGGCGCGTACCTCGTAGCTCACCACATGATCGACCGAGTGCTGGCCGCTGCGGGCCTTGCCTGTGACCACATCGAGTTCGGTGCCGTCGACGAGCGGGACGAGGGCGATCGCCCGGAAGCCCTCGTCGGTGCCAGGCGACGATCGCTTGTCTTCACGCAGGAGTAGGCCCGAGTCCCAGACCCAGACGTCGTCGACACTGACGAACCGACAGCGGTGGCTCGTCCTCGACTTCGAAACCATCCCACCCGGACACACAATGATGCTGCCCTGCACCCACGGCAGCATGCCGAGACCGTCGCGTCCGAAGCCCGATTCGAAACCCGCAGCGATGATGGCGTCGTGGTCGCCGTTGTCGATCGCCCGCTCGATCTGCACCTGGCGCACGACCTCGGCGAGGTTGTGGAGGTCGTCGTCGGACATCGCCCGCACCGAGTCGGCGACGGTCTCCGGTTCGTTCATCGCGCGAGTCTGTCCGATGCCACTGCCGATCGACACCTGACGTAACGTTCGCGTCATGCAGACCAAGGCAGCAGTACTCAGAGATATCGGCCAGGAATGGAGCGTCGAAGACATTGAACTCGACCCGCCGAAGTCCGGCGAAGTGCTCGTTCAGATGAAGGCATCGGGCATGTGCCATTCGGATGAGCACCTCGTAACGGGCGATCTCGCCGGTGCTACCCCTCCGATGCCGCTGATCGGCGGCCACGAGGGAGCGGGCATCGTCATGGAGGTCGGTCCGAACGTCATCGGTCTCGAACCGGGCGACCACGTGGTGTTCGGTTTCATCCCGGCGTGCGGGCGTTGCCCGAGCTGCGCATCGGGTCACTCGAACCTGTGCGATGTCGGTGGTGCCGCATTTCCGACGGGTCGTCAGATCACCGACGGTACCGCCCGTCACCACAGCTCCGCCGGTGAAGATCTTGCCCTGATGTGCCTGCTCGGAACGTTCGCCAACCACACCGTGGTGCACGAATCGAGTTGCGTGAAGATCGACAAGGACATCCCGCTCGATCGTGCGTGCCTCCTCGGCTGCGGCGTCGTCACGGGCTGGGGTTCCGCGGTGTACGCCGCCGAAGTCGGCCCCGGTGACTTCGTCGCCGTCGTCGGTGCCGGCGGCATCGGCGCGAATGCCGTGCAGGGAGCGAAGCTCGCCGGTGCCCGCGTGATTGCGGCCATCGATCCAGTCGAGTTCAAGCGCGAGACGGCAATGCAACTCGGCGCCACGCACACCTACGCTTCCATTGCCGAAGCGATGGAAGCGCTCGGCGATTCCACATGGGGCCGCGGGTTCGACAAGGTCATCATGACGATGGGGGTCGGCAGCGGCGATGCACTCGGCGAGGCGTTCCACCTCGGCGGCAAACGATCCAAGATCGTGGTCACGAACATTCATCCCACCGTCGAGGCGTCGATCGCCGTGCCCGGTGCGTTCCTCACGCTCTTCGAGAAGCAGCTCATCGGATCGCTGTTCGGGTCGGCCAACATCCGCAAGGACATCCCGCAGCTGCTCGAGCTGTACACCCAGGGCCAGCTCGATCTCGACACGCTCGTCACCAATACATACACGCTCGACGAAATCAACCAGGGCTTCGAGGACATGCGCAACGGCAAGAACATCCGCGGCGTCCTCATCTACGACTGAGCGCCACCGTGTTACACCTGGGGTCTGACCCCAGATGTAACACCGAGTTCGACTGGGGGTCGACATGAAGAGCCGAGCAGCAGTACTCCACGGAACCGACCAGGAGTGGCAGATCGAGGAGATCGAGGTCGACGCTCCGAAAGCTGGCGAGGTGCTCGTCGAATGGAAAGCGGCTGGCCTCTGCCATTCGGACGAGCACATGGTCACCGGCGACATGGTGCCGCCGCGGGAGGCGTGGCCGCTGATGGGTATCGACGACCTGTGGCCCGTGGTCGGCGGACACGAGGGCGCCGGCGTCGTTGCCGACGTCGGACCCGGCGTCACGAGTGTGGCCGTCGGCGACCACGTATCGGCGTCGTTCATCCCCTCATGCGGGCGCTGTCGATACTGCTCGACCGGGCGTCAGAATCTGTGCGATGCGGGTGCCGGCGCATTTCTCAAAGGAATGATCAGCGACGGCACGAGTCGCCATCGGCTCGCCGACGGCGGACCCGAGTTGACGCTGTTTGCCAAGCTCGGCACGTTCTCGCAGTACTCGTGCGTGTCGGAGGACCAGGTCATCAAGGTCGACACCGACTTCCCGCTCGAGGCGGTTGCGCTCGTGTCGTGCGGCGTTGCCACCGGATGGGGATCGGCGACCAATCGCGCCGCCGTCACGGTCGGTGACACCGTCGTGGTCGTGGGAATCGGAGGGATCGGGATCAACGCAGTGCAGGGAGCGGCCATGGCGGGCGCCCGCCACGTGATTGCCGTCGATCCGATCGAGTTCAAGCGCGAGAAAGCGATGGAGTTCGGAGCGACGCATGCGTTCGAGTCGATGGAGGAAGCGCTCGGATCCGTGATGCAGATGACCGATGGGATGATGGCCGACAAGGTGATCATGACTCCGGGCGTGCTCTACGGCGAACTCATGGCGCTCGGCACGCAACTCGCCGGCAAGGGCGGCACGATCGTGGTCACGGGCGTTGCGCCGATGACGCAAACCGAGTCATCGGTGAACCTGTTCGAGTTGGCGATGTGGAACAAGGAGATCAAGGGGACGATCTTCGGCTCGCTGAACCCGCGTGTCGACATCCCGAAACTGCTCAATCTGTACCGCGACGGCCAGCTCAAGCTCGATGAGTTGATCACCAATCGATACACCCTTGACGAGATCAACGATGGGTACGCGGCGATGCGTGACGGATCGAACATTCGCGGCGTGGTCGTCCACGGCTGATCGACCGCGGGAGCAAGCGACAGGTGACACTCCGCTGAACGGGGTGGTACGCTGTGCCTATGAGTGACGCTGCGGTGGTCAAGGTGGGCCCGAAGGGGCGAATCGTGATCCCCGTGGCGCTCCGCAATCGATTCGGTCTGGTCGAGGGCGATGAACTTGTGCTTGTCGCTGAGCCCCATGGGATGCGCCTGATCGACCGCGGTCACCTCATCGACGAGCTCGACGGCCTACTGCGTGGTGACAACGACCTCGTCGGCGAACTGATCACCGAGCGTCGCGCCGATGCCCTCGACGAGCGATCAGCCTGACCGACAGCGATGACGGTCCTGCTCGACGCATCAGCCGTGCTGGCCTTCCTGCAGGGTGAGCGCGGGGCTCGGGTGATCCGGCCGCTGCTCGGTGAGTCGCTCGTGCTGTCGGTCAACTGGTCGGAGGTCCTCCAGAAGATTACCAACCGCTCCGACCGCCCCGCTGGTGAGGTCGCAGCGATGCTGGTTGCCGTCGGCGTCGAGGTCGAGCCGCTGTGGCGTGGCGATGCTGAGCGAGCAGCCGAGCTGTGGACGGCGTGGCCGCACTTGTCGCTTGCCGATCGCTGCTGTCTCGCTGCGGCCGAACGCCTCGATGTGAGGGTGTACACCGCCGACAGCGAGTGGGCGTCGCTCGATTCGAGTGTTCAGGTCGAGCTGATCCGTTGAGATCCGTTGGCTCTGGCTAGGTTCGACGCCGACGTGAATGCCATGACCGACCCTTCCAGTGCCCCGACCCCACCCGCTCAGCTCGTGGCGGCGATCGGTTCGACGGTCGTCGGCCGCCGCCGGGAGATCGAGCTCGTGGTTGCTGCACTCGTGGCCGATCGCCACATCGTCATCGAGGGGCCTCCGGGCACCGGCAAGTCGACGTTGTTGCGATCGGTCGCCCACGAGCTCGGTGTCGGCTTCGAGTTCGTCGAGGGCAACGCCGAGCTCACGCCGTCACGCCTTGTCGGGCACTTCGACCCGGCCCGGGTGCTCGTCGACGGCTACGACGCCGACGTGTTCGTCGACGGCCCGTTGGCTGCTGCCCTCCGCGAGGGATCATTGCTGTACGTCGAGGAGATCAACCGGGTGCCGGAGGAGACGCTCAACGTGCTCATCACCGTGATGAGCGAGGGTGAACTGCACGTTCCCCGTCTCGGCCGCCTCGCTGCCGCGCCGGGCTTCCGGCTGGTCGCTGCGATGAATCCGTTCGACGCGATCGGTACGGCGCGTATCTCCGGAGCGGTGTACGACCGGGTGTGTCGTCTCGCCGTCGACTATCAGACCGCCACCGATGAGCAGCTGATCACCGAGCGCGCCGCCCGCGTCGCCAACCTGGACCCGGAGTGGGTTGCCAAGGTGGTCGAGCTCGTCCGTCGCACGCGTTCGCACGTTGATCTGCGCGTCGGCTCGTCGGTTCGTGGTGCCATCGACATGTGCGCTGTCGCCTCGTCGCTCGCCGCTGTCCGCGACTCGTCGGTCGTTGCGGGTGACGTGTCGCTCGACGCGGCGCTGGTGGCGCTCTCGGGCCGTGTTCGTCTCCGCGAGGGCACGACCCGATCGACCGAGGACATTGTTCGTGAACTCTGGCTCGACGTGTTCGGTCGCAACGACGATGACGGGTCGAAGACGGGAAAAGTGGGCGCCCCGAACGGGGCGACGACGGCCAACTGAACGCCCCGCCCCCAACAAAGGAGGGTGACGAAGCCGACGACGAGGTCAACAAGGCGCGCCGCAAGACCAACTCGCGGCGCGCACTCGAGCAGCAACCGCATTTCGATGAGATCTCACCCGAGGTCGGCGAACTCGACGACGATGCCGTCGAGTCCGCGATGGAGGAGAACCCCGACGACACGCTTGCACTGCTCGCAGACCTGACCGGTGCCACCGATCCAAAACTGCGCGAGCTGGCTCGACGTCTCGCCGGGCGACTCTTCCTCGACCTCTCACGACGCGGGCCGGCCTCTCCTCGGGGCGTCGGACAGCTCCGGACCCTGCGGTATCGACCCGATGGCGGCGATCTCGACGTCGATGCGAGCCTCGACGCGCTCGTCACCGCACGCGCCGAACGCAGTGCGGTCGACCCGGATGACCTGCGGGTACGTGCATGGTCCACTCCGGGGACGGCGATCTGCCTGCTGGTGGACCGCAGCGGATCGATGACCGGTCGTCCACTCGCCACCGCCGCGGTCAGTGCCGCCGCCGTCGCCTGGCGGAGCCCCGACGACTACTCGGTGCTCTCCTTCGGCAAGGACGTCATTGCCGCCAAGTCGCAGGATGCTCCCAAGTCGAGCGAGCGGGTCATTGATTCCGTCCTCGCGCTTCGTGGCTTTGGCACCACCGACGTGGCCGGGGCACTGATCGGTGCCGCTGACCAGCTGTCGCGCTCACGGGCCGGCCGCAAGATCACCGTGCTGCTCTCGGATTGCCGAGCCACGACCCCCGGCGATGTCGTCGGCGCCGCCCGGAGGCTCAGTGAGTTGGTGATCGTGGCTCCCGAATTCGATGCCGCCGAGGCGCAGGAACTCGCCGAACAGGTGGGCGCCCGGTTCACCACCGTGTCGGGTCCGTCCGATGCCGTGGCCGCCCTCGCCCGTGTCCTCGACACCTGATCATCGCCACGACACCACCCCACAAAAGGGGTCAGACCCCTGTTGTGGTGATCCCTCGCGCAACAGTCAGCAGGTGATGTTCTTGTCGGGGACGATGCCGAAGATGTTCTCGTCGGCGACCACCGGCGGCAACGTCGTGGCGGTCGGTGGCGCCGTTTCTCCGGGCTCTGCGGTGATCGACGGTGACGTCGAGTCCGTTACGTCGGTGGCGGTCGGCGCTGTGGTGTCGAAGACCTGATCGGGGATCTCGGCAAGTGTGGTTTCGCCGCGGAACACCGACAGGATCGCCTGCATGTTGTCGCCATTGATCGCGGGTACGAGCACGGCATTGCCCTGGATCGTGCGCGGGGTTGCTTCGATCTGATACGTCGTGATTGCGGTCGGATCGACGCCGCTCAAGACGCCGGCGAACTCGAGCATCTTGCGTGGCGTGAGGTCTTCGTCGGTGACGATGTACTCCGACACCGTTTGGATGAGTCCACCGGCTACGTCGGGGTTGTACGCCCCCTTCGACAGCAGGCGCGACACGGTGCGCTTCAAGAAGTCCTGCTGGCGCGAGATGCGGCCGAGATCTCCGGTTGGGTCCTTCTTCCAATCGCCGTTGGCGTCGAGGTACTCGAGCTTTCGTGAGCGCACATAGGCCAGTGCATGGTCGCCGGTGAACGTGTAGCAACCGGCCTCGGGCACATTGAGCCCGGTGTTCGGATCGCGCACCGGGTAGGGAAGCGGAACGGTCACACCGTCGACGGCCTTGACGAGCTCTTGGAATGCACAGAAATCGACCTGGACGAAGTGGTCGGTTCCGATCCCGAAGTTTTGGTAAATCGTGTCGATCAGCTTCTGGGGGTTGTCGCGTTCGTACGCCTCGTTGATCCGGCCCTTGCGGGATGATCCGGCGATCTCGACGAACAGGTCGCGCGGGAACGACAACACCGCAACCTGCGATGTGGCGGGATTGACTCGCCACATCATGATCGTGTCGCTGCGTTCGCCGAAGCTGCTGCGGTCGCCGAACGCCGGCGCATAGGAGGACTCGGGGTCGACGCAGGCGTTGTTGTCGGCGCCGGTGATCAGGAAGTTCTTGGCACCCGGTTCGGCCGGCGGAAACGTTTCGGGTGGAGCCGATTGTGCTGCGCCGGCCTCTGCGTCTTCGGTGACTACGGCCGGCACGGTGGTGCCCTGTGCGGGGTCGATGATGGTCGGCGCGATGTTGCGGTCCTCGATCACTCGCTGGCCGGCGTAGAGGCCGCCGGCCGCGCCGAACGATCCGAGTGCGAGCGCGAAGACGGCAGCAATTGTGAGGCGTTGCGGCCATGTTCGCTTGGCCCGCGGTGGGGGCGGGGTTGCTGCTGGCTCGTCCGACATGACGAGTGGACGTTATCCGCCGCACCCGCGCCAGGGCGGTCGGCGCTCAGCGTGACGTTCAGGGTGTGACGACGACGACGGTGCCGATGTCGGCCCAATTCCACATCCAGATCGCGTCGTCGGCCGCCTGGCGTACGCAGCCACCGGAGAGCGCCTGGCCGAGCTGCGCGATCGATTGGACGGGGTTGCCGTACTGGTACGGGATGTCGTGGAAGCCGATGTTGCCGCCGTTGCCGCCCGTGGCGAAGCGCACCATGTATCCCCACGTGATCGACGGGTTGTTGATGGCGAAGGTGAATCGAGAACGCGACCACACCCGGTACACGCCGGGACTCGGGTGGAGCGGGTCTTGTCGGCCCGACACCCGATGGGCCTTGATGACCACGTCGCTGTCGTCGATCGCCCACACCGTTTGCTGCGATTTCGAGTAGACGACTCGTCGCCCGAAGCCGGTGTTGGCGGGCAGCAGGAACGGATCCCATGCGGCCGCTTGCGGTGGTGGTGGCGGTGGTGGCGTGATCTGGATCTGGGTGCCCCGCACCGGGGTTTGCCCACCGGCCACCGCCGGGCCGAGCGGCGCGGGCGTGAGTTGCTGTTCCTGCACGGTCGGGATCGTGGTCGTGGTATCCGACGGCGTCGCTGGTGTGACGGTTGTAGGAGGCCCGGCCGGGGTGAGTTGGGCCGGGGTGAGTTGGGCGAACGCCGGCGCGTTCACCATGAGCAGGCAAGCACACACTGCCGCCGACAATCCCAACTTCGCTGGCACGACCTGGGAGGTTAGCCAAGCGGAGCTGCGACGTGGGTCACGCCATCGGATCGGACCTCAGGGTTCGTCGGCGAGGGTGACCTCGACGGCCAAGGCGTTTCCGTCGAGCACCGTCAGCGATCTGATCGACCCGGCGTCGAGCAGATCGGCACGACCCGAGTCGAGCGCCGCATGCAGATCGGCCGGTGCGGTGATCACGAGCGTGTCGACGCCGGCGCGTTGGCTGCGCTTCGCTTCGGTCTTGGCGCGGCGGACCTGGGTCAACACGTCGATCGTTGCGTCGATGAGCGTCTGGTCGCCAAATGCGTCATCTGTGCCCGCTGCGCGTGTGGGCCATGGCGCCACGTGAATACTCGACTCGTTCCACCAGCTCCACGCCTCTTCGCTCGCGAACGGCAGGGTTGGCGCCAACAGTCGTTGGATGGCACTCAGTGCCGCTCGGAGCGCACGCTTGGCCGAGTCGGCGGCGTCGGGCCGGGTTTCGTCGTAGGTGCGGCCCTTGACGAGTTCGACGTAGTTGTCGCAGAACCACCAGAAGAACGCCTCGGTCCGCTCGAGCGCGCGGGCGTAGTCGAACGAGTTGAACGCCTCGGTCGCCTCGACGATGACATCGTCGAGCTTGGCGAGCATCGATCGGTCGATCAGGTCGGTGACGCCATCATCGAGCGACCGGTCGCCTGTCGGAGCGCCGAATTGCAGCACGAACTTGGTGACGTTCAGCAGCTTGTTGGCGAGCTTGCGGCCGACCTTCATCTGATCTTCGCTGTACGCCGTATCGACCCCCGGCCGCCCAGACCCCGCCCAGTAGCGGACGGCGTCGGTGCCATAGGTTTCGAAGAGGTCCAGCGGCGTGACCACGATGCCCTTCGACTTCGACATCTTCTTGCGTTCAGGGTCGAGAATCCAGCCCGACAGCGCAGCATGGCTCCACGGGGCGCATCCGAACTCGTGGTGGCTGCGGGTGATCGTGGAGAACAGCCAGGTGCGGATGATGTCGTGGGCTTGCGGTCGCATGTCCATCGGGAAGACGCGCTCGAACAGGTCGTTGTCCTCCTCCCATCGGCCGGCGATCTGCGGGGTGAGCGACGACGTCGCCCAGGTGTCGAAAATGTCGGGGTCGCCGGCGAACCCACCCGGCTCGCCGCGCTGGCTCTCGGTGTAGCCCTCGGGCACGTCGGTCGACGGGTCGATCGGCAGGAGCGACTCGTCCGGGAGCAACGGCTCGTCGTAGCGGGGTTCGCCGTGTTCGTCGAGTGCGTACCAGATGGGGAT
>DASQFE010000178.1:0-7983 GCA_035633295.1 Ilumatobacteraceae bacterium
ATTGTCCCGGCCGCGCAGGCGCCGACCGCTTCGAACACGCTCGTGATGTCGAGCGCGGTGCCGTTGTGCTCGCCCGGCATCGTCGATCCGTTGTAGACGAACACGCTCGGCAGGTCGAGGCGGGCCGCCGCGAGCAGCATCCCGGGGATCGACTTGTCGCATCCAGCGAGGCCGACGAACCCGTCGAAGCGCTCGGCGTGCATCACGGTCTCGACCGAGTCGACGATCACCTCGCGTGACACGAGCGAGGCGCGCATCCCCTCGTGGCCCATCGAGATGCCATCGCTGACGGTGATGGTGCCGAACTCGAGCGGGAAACCACCGGCCTCGCGCACGCCGACCTTGGCGTGCTCTGCGAGCTTGCGCAGCGTCATGTTGCACGGCGTGACTTCGTTCCACGACGACGCGATGCCGATCTGCGGCTTGTCCCAGTCGGCGTCGCCCATCCCGACGGCTCGTAGCATCGCCCGCGACGGCGCCTTCTGCATGCCATCGGTGACGTCACGCGAACGCGGCTTGATGTCAACCGGTGTGTCGATCGGCGAGTCAGTGCTGTTCGAGTTCATGGCTCGCAGAGTAGTGGCGCACCTCCCGGGCCAGCCTGGTGCTCTGCCCACCCTGCCGGCGCAGGCAGTGCAGCAGGTCAGCGGATCTCGAAGACGGGGTGCTTCGGTCCGGCCGCGAGCAGTTCGTCCTCGGGCGCGTCGGGTCCGAGACCGTCGAAGAACTGGCCGACCTCCCACTTCCAGCGGCGGAGATACGCACGCAGGATCTCGGGCTTGTCCGCGTCGACGATCTCGGCCAGCATCACGTGCTCGACTCGTCGACCGACGCGCAGGTCACAGGATCCGGCGGCGCGGACGTTGAGTACCCACTGCGTCGTGCCCCGTGGTGCGACGAGGTAGCGCTGGCCGTCGATCGTCAGCACATTGACGGGCGTCGCGCGGATCTCGCCCGAGACCCGACCCGGCACCTCGAGCACCCGGGAGCCCCACAGGCTCAGCCCCCACTTCGTGCATCGTGCGACGAACGGATTGAACATCTTGCGGGTGAACCAGTTGGGCTCGACGTAGCGAGTGGCATCAGTCGTCTCGCGACTCGGGGTGGCGGTCATCGTGCGGTCTCCTTATGTGAGCAGTGCTCTGGTTTCAGATCACTGTACTCCCTCCATCACGAGACTTCAAGAGCAGTGCTCACATTTCGGATCAGCGATCTGCAAGACTGTCCGAATGACGACGGCGATACCAGCGGTCCAGGGGGCGCGGGCCCGAGCACGCGCGGAAGTCCGGTCCGCCATCCTTTCGACGGCCAGTGCCCACGTCGCCGCCGACGGAGCCGCGTCGTTGTCGCTGCGCGCGGTGGCCCGCGACCTCGGCATGGCCTCCTCCGCGGTGTACCGCTACTTCGCGAGCCGTGACGAGCTGCTGACCGCGTTGATCATCGAGGCCTACGACTCTCTGGGCGCGCACACCGAGGCAGCGGCTGCCGCAAGCACCGATCGACCGCCGATGCACAGGTGGGTCACGGTCGCCATGGCCATCCGCTCGTGGGCCGTCGCCCGGCCGCACGACTTCGCACTGCTCTACGGCACCCCGGTCCCCGGTTACGCGGCCCCGGACGACACCGTGGCTCCGGGCATCCGTGTGTCGCTGGCCCTCATCAGCATCGTCGCGGACGCCGCCGGAGGCGCAGGGCTCAACGAGCCCACCGACCTTGTGATCAGCGACGACACCGCCGACTCGTTGCACGCGCTGAGCCGGGTGGTGACGCTCCCCGACATCGGTGACACGACGATGCTCGCCATCGTCCTGGCCTGGACGCAGCTCTTCGGGCTGCTCACGTTCGAACTCTTCGGCCAGACCAAGAACTTCGTCGGCGACGACGAGCTGCTGTTCCGCGACGCCGCGACGAACATGGCCCGCCGCATCGGCCTCGCCGACCACTGAGTGGTACATCCGGGGTGTGAACCCGGATGGACCAGTCAGTGTTTGATCATGACGTGCTTGACCTCGGTGTAGGCCTCGACGGCATACATCGACATGTCCTTGCCGTAGCCCGACTGCTTGAACCCGCCGTGCGGCATCTCCGACACGATCGGAATGTGGTCGTTGACCCACACGGCGCCGAACTGCAGCGCCTTGCTCATGCGCATCGCCCGGCCGACGTCCGACGTCCAAACGCTCGCGGCGAGGCCGTAGTCGACGTCGTTGGCCATCGCCAGTGCCGTCTCCTCGTCGGCGGCCGACTGCACCGTGACGACCGGCCCGAACACTTCGCGTTGAATGATTTCCGATGCCTGGCCCGGACCGACCACCACGGTCGGCTCGTAGAAGAAGCCGGGACCGGAACCCATGGATCCGCCGACGGTGACCTCGGCTCCGGCCTCGCGGGCCCGATCGACGTAGCCGGCCACGCGTGAGCGGTGGATGTCGGAGATGACAGGGCCCATGTCGGTGTCGTCCGCCATGGGATCGCCCACCTTGATACTCGCCACGGCTTCGGTCAGCTGGTTCACGAAGTCGTCGTGCACTTTGCTACCGGCGATCACTCGGCACGGCGCCGTGCAGTCCTGCCCCGAGTTGTAGAACGACATGCCCTTGAGGTTCTCGACGACCGCGGCGATGTCGGCATCGTCGAACACGATGACCGGCGCCTTGCCACCCAGTTCGAGGTGCACCCGCTTGAGCGAGTCGGCCGACGCCCGGGCCACGGCCTTGCCAGCCCCAACACTGCCCGTGATCGAAATCATGGCAATGCCGGGGTGCTCGCTGAGCGCGGCGCCGGCCACCGCGCCCTGGCCACAGATCACGTTGAACACGCCAGCCGGCAGCACATCGGCCGTCAGCTCGGCGAGTCGCAGCACGGAGTACGGGGTGAGCTCCGACGGCTTGAGGATGACGGTGTTGCCCGCAGCCAACGCCGGCCCGAGCTTCCACGTAGCCATGTTCAGCGGGTAGTTCCACGGCGTGATCGAGGCAACGACGCCGAGCGGGTCGCGACGCACCATCGAGGTGTAGCCGGCCATGTACTCGCCGGCAGCCTTGCCCTCGAGGAAGCGACACGACGATGCGAAGAAGCGCCAGTTGTCCTTCGTGAGGTCCATCTCGAACTCGACGATCCCGACCGGCTTGCCGACGTTCTCGCATTCGATGCGCGACAACTCATCGATGTTGGCGTCGACGATGTCGGCCACGCGGTGGAGGATCTCGCTGCGTTCGCGGGGAGTCAGCGCTCCCCAGGCCGGAAACGCCGCAGCGGCCGCAGCGACCGCTGCGTCGACGTCGGCCGCATCGCTCGCGGGAACCTCGCCGATCACGGCGCCGGTCGCAGGGTTGGTCACGGCGTCGGTCGCGCCGCTGCGCGCGGGCTTCCAATCACCGCCGATGAAGTTGGAGTTGAGTGAGGACAGCTCGGATGCCATGGACACAGATTGCCACGCCGAGCGCCGGTTTGTTGCCGCCCGATGAACGTTCGGGAATCAGTGAACGACGGGTTACGGCCAGGTGAACGACGCACTATCATCCCACGGTCATGTTCGGGCCAACCTTGATGTTTCGCGCAGCAGTACAACGATGAGCGACGTCGTCATCCAGCTCGATCACGTGCGTAAGTCGTTCGGCGACTTCGTTGCGGTGGAGCACGCCGACTTCGGCATCGAGCAGGGCGAGTTCTTCGCGATGCTCGGGCCGTCGGGCTGCGGCAAGACCACCACGCTGAAGATGATCGCCGGGTTCGAACAGCCCACGTCGGGCAAGGTGCTCCTGAACGGTGTCGACGTGAGCCGGGTGCCGCCCTACAAACGAAACGTCAACACCGTCTTCCAGCAGTACGCCCTCTTCCCCCACATGACCGTCGCCGACAACGTCCGGTTCGGACCGAAGTCGAAGCGTGTGTCCAAGAGTGAATACGAGCCGAACGTCGCCAAGATGCTCGAGGTTGTTCGCCTGGGCGAGTTCGCCGATCGCAAGCCGAGCCAGCTGTCCGGTGGCCAGCAGCAGCGCGTTGCGCTCGCCCGTGCGCTCGTCAATTTTCCGAGCGCGCTGCTCCTCGACGAGCCCCTCGCAGCACTCGATCTGAAGCTGCGCGAGGCGATGCAGTTCGAGTTGAAGCGGATCCAGCGCGAGGTGGGCATCACGTTCGTGTTCGTCACCCACGACCAGGGCGAGGCGCTCACGATGAGCGACCGCATCGCTGTGATGAGCGACGGTCGGGTCGAGCAGATCGGCACGCCCGAAGAGATCTACAACAGCCCGGCGACCCTGTTTGTTGCCGGGTTCATCGGGTCGGCCAACCTGCTGCCGGGCACTGCCGTCGGCACCGACGGCGACGACACCGTGGTACAGCTCACGGCTGGCCACACCGTGCGGGTGCGCAACCACGAGGTCCGCCAGCCCGATGCGCCGGTGTCGGTGATGTTGCGTCCCGAACGCCTCACCGCCGTCGCCGAACCAAGCAACGACGGTCGATCGGTTTCCGGGATCGTCTCCGACGTCGTCTTCCAGGGCGCCCACGCCCGCATCATCGTGCACCTCCCCGACCACAGCGAGGTCATCGCCACCGTTGTCACCGGCACCGACATCCCGTTCCTGCACCCCGGCAGCACGGTCCATCTGGCGTGGACACCCGGCAGCGCGTTCCTGCTGTCGGGCTGGCCCCTCCGGCCGGGCGCAACAGCCAGCGACATCGACACCCTCGAGGCGCATTCCGACGCCTAGCGCCTGATTCGTCGCGCGACGACAACGACCGGCGTGCAGCAGACAGAATCACCAGCCAGATCCCCACCCCCCATCAAGAGAGCGACCATGACCAACCGCCGTCCGATCATCACACCCCGAATGAACCGCAGCGCCATGACGCGCCGCCAACTCCTCATCCGTGCCGGTGCGCTCGGCGCCGTCGGGGTTTCGCTGCCGTCGCTGCTGGCTGCGTGCGGTGGAAGCGACAGCGACTCCGGGTCGACCGGATCGCTCCCATCGACCGGTACCGCCGGGAGCGGCGACGGAGGCGGTGGCGGCCTGTTCTTCGAGAACTGGCCCGCCTACATCGACCCAGGCGAGGACGGCGCCACCGGCACGGTCGACCGGTTCATGGAGGCGACGGGTATCGACATGCGCTACACCGAGGCCTACAACGACAACACCGAGTACTTCGCGAAGATCCAGCCGTTGCTCGGCCGGGGCGAAACCATCGATCCCGACATCATCGCTCCGACCGGATGGATGGCCGGCCGCCTGCTCACGCTCGGTTGGCTCGACAAGCTGCCACTCGACAAGGTTCCCAACGCTGCCAAACTGCGCGCCGATCTCCAGAATCCGTCGTGGGATCCCGATGGCGAGTACACGCTTCCTTGGCAGACCGGGTTCGCGGGTATCGCCTACAACATCGACGTCACCGGCCGTGAGCTGACCAGTGTCGACGACCTGTTCGACCCCGAGTTCGCCGGCAAAGTCGGCGCACTGTCGGAGATGCGCGACACGATCGGGTTGTTGCTGATGGCAGAGGGCATCGACATCTCGAAGCTGACCACCTTCGAAGAGGCGGCTCCGGCGTTCGAGCGGCTCGAGAAGGCCAAGGCCGACGGACAGATTCGCCGCTTCCACGGCAACGACTACTTCGACGACCTGTCCAACGGCAACTTCGCTGCAACGATCGGCTGGTCGGGCGACGTCGCCTCGATCGCCCGTGACAATCCGTCGGTGCGGTTCGTGTTCCCCGAGTCCGGTGCCACCGCGTGGGCCGACACGATGGTCGTGCCGAAGGGGGCCAAGAACGTCGATGCTGCCGCTCAGTGGATGAACTTCGTCTACGACCCGGTGCAAGCCGCCCAGATCACCGCGTACGTCGGCTACGTCTCGCCGGTCGACGGGGTGCGCGACGAAGTGCTGAAGCTCGACCCGACACTGGCCGAGGACACCCTGATCTTCCCCGACGACGCCACGTTGGCCCAGACACAGACGTTCGCGCAGCTGTCAGAGGACGTCGAGGCCGAGTACGACGCAGCGTTCTCAGCCATCACGGGCGCATGACCCGATGACCGCGGCGATCCGGCGCACGGCGAGGAGGCGGCCCGAGCTGCTCGGGCTCGGCGCGCTCCTCCTCGCCGGTGTGCTGCTCGTCGCGGTCGGCATCAGGTTCATCACCGGACCACTGGCCGTCCTCGCGCTGTCGCTGATCCTGGCGAGCATCGCCATGCTGATCCTCGTCGCGATCACGGGGACCCCTGAGACACGACGCAAGTTGGCGCCGTACGGCCTGCTGAAGCCGGGCATGTTGTGGCTGGCGCTGTTCTACCTCGCGCCCCTCTTCACTCTGCTGCGCCTCTCGTTGTCCACACTGCCGAACCGGTTCGCCGTCGAGGCCGAATTCGGTCCGACTCTCGACAACTACATCACGGCGTTCACCGACTTCCGTCCGCAGTTCGAGCGGGCGTTCATGTACTCCGCGACCGCCACGATCCTGACGATCCTGATCGGCTACCCGCTGGCCTATGTGATCGCATTCCGCGGCGGCAAGTACCGCACGCTGCTGCTCGGGCTGGTCGTGATCCCGTTCTTCACGTCGTTCCTCATCCGCACGATTGCGTGGAAGAGCATCCTCTCCGACCAGGGCTTCGTGACGAACGCGATCGACGGGGTCGGCCTCACCTGGCTCTTCGAGGCGCTCAACATCATGCAGAGCGGCAAACTCATCAACACCCCTGCCGCGGTGATCTTCGGTCTCACCTACAACTTCCTGCCGTTCATGATCCTGCCCATCTATGTCAGCTTGGAAAAGATCGATGTGCGTCTCGTCGACGCCGCGAAGGATCTCTACTCGACGTCGACGTCCGCCTTCCGCAAGATCGTCGTGCCCCTCTCGATCCCCGGTGTCTTCGCCGGCACCCTGCTCACGTTCATTCCGGCCGCTGGCGACTTCATCAATGCCGACTACCTCGGCAATCCGAACACCACGATGATCGGCAACTCGATCCAGGACCAGTTCCTCGTGCAGAACAATGTGCCACTGGCGTCGGCGATGTCGTTCGTCCTGATGTTCATCATCACCGTGTTCGTGCTGATCTACAGCAAGTTCTTCGGCACCGAGGACCTGGCATGAGGGACCTGGCATGAGTGTGCCGACGTCCACCGGCGGGCGCATTGCCCGGTTGGCTCTGAACGCGTATGCCGGGCTCGCCTTGCTGTACCTGTTCATCCCGATCATCTGGATCGGCGCGTTCTCGTTCAACAAGCCAACCGGCAACTACAACGTTCAATGGCAACAGTTCACGCTCGACAACTGGGCGGACCCGTTCGGCGACGAGGCGCTCACGAACGCCTTCGTGGAAAGCCTGAAGATCGCTGCCATCTCCACCATGATCGCCACGGTGCTCGGCTCGCTGATCGCCATTGCCCTCGCTCGCTACCGGTTCACGGGCAGTGGCGGATTGAACTTCTTCCTCGTGCTGCCATTGACGACTCCAGAGATCGTGCTCGGGTCGTCACTCGCCACGCTGTTCATCGACTGGGAGATCACCCGCGGCTTCACCACCGTGGTGATCGCGCACGTGATGTTCCAGGTGAGCTTCGTCGCGCTCACCGTTCGGGCCCGAGTTCGCGGGTTCGACTGGACGCTCGAGCAGGCGGCACAGGACCTCGGCGCGTCACCGCTGCGCACGTTCTGGAAGGTCACGTTCCCGCTGATCCTGCCCGGCATCCTCGCAGCAGCGCTGCTGTCGTTCGCCCTGTCGCTCGACGACTTCATCATCACGCTGTTCAACGCCGGCTCGCTCGTGACGTTCCCGCTGTACATCAACGGCAGCTTCCAGCGGCGCTTCCCGCCGGAGGTGAACGTGTTGGCGTCGGTGATCCTGATCGTCAGCGTGGCGCTGATGCTCGGCGGCACGCTGTGGGGTGCTCGCGGGCGCCGCAAGTCGACTGCGTGAACGTTGGCGTGATCGGCCACGTCTTCGTGTACGGCACGCTGCGACCGGGAGACGTGCGCTGG
>DASQFE010000179.1:0-4484 GCA_035633295.1 Ilumatobacteraceae bacterium
TGTTCGCCGTCCGCGGCATCACCGACCGTGGCCAGGAGAACGCCTGCGCAGTGGACCAGCGGACACTGGACACCAGCATCGAGGCGTTCTACGCCCAGAACCAGAGTGATCCGGCCGACCTCGCTGCCCTCACCGGTGGCACCGACCCGATCCTCAAGGACATCCCCCGGAACTTCGACTTTGTCGAGGCCAACGATGGCGTCGCTGCCCTCGAGACCTACACGTTCCCTCCGAACACGTGGGGCAACTCGACGGCCGCCGCGGTGACCATCGACAACGCTGACTCGGCGGTCTTCTTCCCGCTCACCGGCGGCGATTGCGACGTCACCCCCTGATTCGTCACTGACGAACCAGTAGCAACCTGATCGAGGACCCCGCCTTCGGGCGGGGTCTTCGTCGTTTTCGCGTCAGATCACCTGACGCAACCTTGCGTTCATCTTGAGTCGTGATCTGGCTATCGCTGCCGATGCATTCAGCGACTCCCTCGAAGAAAGCGGACGCTCGTGCAGATCACCTCCACCAACCGAGCGAACGACCGGGCCGACCGGGGCTTCACCCTCGTGGAGATCCTGGTGGTGATCGTGGTCCTCGGCATCCTCGCCGTGGTCGTGGCGTTCTCCGTTCGTGGCGTGACCGATCGGGGCGAGACGAGCGCCTGTGGCAGTGATGCCACGACGCTGACAACAGCTGCTGATGTGTACATGGCCCAACAGAGAGTCGACGTGCTGCCCGCCATCGGCGCCAGCGCGAACCGCTACGAGCTGTTCCTCATCGACACCGGCCTCATCAAGCAGGTCTCCACCAAGTACGACCTCCACGAAGACGGCACCATCTCCACCACCGGCCAACCCTGCACCTGATTGCACCAGGAGTTACATCTGGGGTCAGACACCAGATGTCCGGCGGGGCCGACACATACACGATGTGTCTGGGGGTCGCGCGGATAGGTGACCATCCACCGGTCGGGGGTTTGCCCGTGGTGTTCTCGCGGGTGCTTAACCAAACGCACCCGACCAGGGAGGTCACCGCCCATGATGCACGCTCTCGAGCCTCGTGTCCACGACCCGATCTTTCAGCTCATCGAGCACTTGATCCCAGCCCCGCCCGAGCATCCGTTGGGCTGTCACCGACCCCGCACACCCAACCGGGTGATCTTCCGCGGACTGCTGCTTCGCCTCGTCACCGGCAGCTCCTGGGACACCATCGAATTCATGATGGACGGCGCCGTGTCCGACACCACGCTCCGCACCCGACGCGACGAGTGGGAACAAGCCGGGGTGTTCCAACAACTCCTCGTCCACGCCCTCGCCGCCTACCACCGTGTGATCGGCATCGACCTGACCAAGATGTTCATCGACGGCTGCAACAACCGGGCCCTGCAAGGCGGCGACGGCACCGGCTTCGACCCCAAACACCCAGGTAAACGGGGCTGGAAGTTCGTGATCGCTACCGACGCTGTCGGGATCCCGATCGCGTTCAGCACCGACGGCGCGAACCGCAACGACTACCCGCTGATGTTCGACGTACTCGACGACCTCCACACCCGCGACCAGCTCCGACTCGTCGGCACCTTTCACGCCGACCGAGGCTTCAGCTACAACGAAACACCCGACCGGCTCGCCAACGACTACGGCCTCAACGACTTCCGAGCACCATCACGAAACACCCGCACCCAAGGCCGCAAGAAACGAAGCCCGGCCGGGCCCCGCTGGATCGTCGAAGCCGCCAACTCCTGGCTACGCAACAACGGCCAAATCGCCAACAACACCGACCGCAAACCCGAACACCGCAACGCCGCCCTCTGCTTCGCCATCGCCATCATCCTCGTCCACCGAATCAGCCACCCCAAACACAGCACCTGGCGCCCTATCCGCTGAACCCCCAGACACATCGTGTACGTCAGAAGGCGTCGGTGATGAGGTCGAGGGTGGTGCCGGTGATGGCGACCACGTCGAAGCGAACCGAGTCGGCGTGCAGCTCGTTGGCTCGAAGCCACTCGACAGCGAGCTGGCGGATTCGACGTTGTTTGGCAACAGTGACCGCCGATGCGGCCGGGCCGAAGTCCGCAGTGCGGCGGGCCTTCACCTCGCTGAACACGATCGTGGGGCCGATGCGCACGACCAAGTCGAGTTCACCGGTCGGTGAACGCCAGTTTCGATCGAGCACCTCGTAGCCCAGGCGGAGATAGTGGCGGGCGGCGAGATCCTCGCCCCATTGCCCGCGGGCGCGGTTCGAGAGATCGGGTGTGGTGGGAACGCGTGCGGTCATGGCAGCCTCCGTCATCGTGATGGGAGGGGCCAACGCCCGATGGGGGACGCCTGCGCAGCGTCGATCAGAGCCGAGGGCTCAGAAATCGCGCTTTTCGCGAATCTTGGCAGCCTTGCCCTTGCGGTCGCGCAGGTAGTACAGCTTTGCCCGGCGAACGTCGCCACGCTTCATCACTTCGATCTTTTGCACGGTCGGGGTGTGCAGCGGGAACGTGCGCTCGACGCCCACGCCGTAGCTGAGCTTGCGGACCGTGTAGGTCTCCTGCAGCCCACCGCCCTGACGGCCGATGACATCGCCCTGGAACACCTGGATGCGCTCCTTGCCTCCCTCGACCACGCGTACGTGCACCTTGAGTTCGTCACCCGCCTGGAAGTCGGGGAGGTCGTCGCGGAGCGAGTCGTTGTCGATGAGGTCAGTGGCTTTCATGGCGTCTACCTGCGTTGTCGGGGCTGCGAGATGGTGCGAGCCGGATGGCCGATGCGAATTCTGTGTGCACGCACACTCGCGCCGAAGGGGCCTGCCAATGATACGGGGCGACCGGGACATGTTCCAACAGTCCGCTGTTGCGCCCGGCCTTGCGAACGACGAGAATCAGGTGGCCGTGGCAGCCGTCAGGAGTCAAGCGATGTCAATCTCACCCACCCCCGTCCATTCCCACCGCTCCGCCGGACGACGCCGTCTGTACGACGCGCGACGAATCGGCGCGATCGTGTTCGCTTCCACCGTGGCGCTGGTGGCGTGCGGTGACGACGATGCATCATCGCCGCGTTCGACCCCCGAACCGCCGACGCTGGCGGGCTCGGGTTCCTCGGCCATGGGAACTGCTATGACGGCGTGGAGTTCGGAGTTCGAGCGCCAGTCCGGGATCGGCGTCGAGTACGACGCGATCGGCTCTGGTGCCGGCCGCGACCAGTTCCTCGACGGCACGGTGCCGTTCGCAGGATCCGATGTGCCCCTCGACGACGAGGAGTACGCACAGTCGGTCGAACGCTGCAGCGGCGAACGTGGCGCGGTCAACCTGCCGCACTTCGTCTCGCCGATCGCCGTGGCGTACAACCTGCCCGAGATCGAGGGCGAGCAGTTGAACCTGACGAACGACGCATTGGCGCTGATCTTCCTGGGCGAGATCGACAACTGGTCCGACCCCGCGCTCGCCGAAGCAAACCCCGACCTCACGCTTCCCGACAGGCCGATCGAGGTCATCGTGCGCAACGACAACAGCGGGACCACGAACAACTTCACCCAGTACCTCGCCGCCAACGCACCCGACGTGTGGACTCCCGGTGTGTTCAGCGACTGGTTCGACGAAGGTCCCTCCGGCGTCGGCAGCGCTCAGTTCACCGAGGGCGTCGTCGCTGCCGTCGCTGCGGGCGAGGGAACGATCGGCTACGCCGACCTCGGCCAGATCGGGAGCCTGTCGGCGGCCGCCATCGAGGTTGCTGGTGGCTTCGAGATGCCGACGCCCGAAGGTGCAGCAGCATTGTTCGAGTCGTCGGAGCGGCTCACCGGCAACAACGACGCCGACTTCGCCTTCGAACTCAACCGCACCCCGGACACTCCCGGGGTGTATCCGTTGTCGCTCGTGGCGTATCACATCGTGTGCCTCGACTACGAGGACGCGGACACCGCCGAGCGCATCAGGGAGTTCATGACGTTCGCCGGCTCGGAGACGGGCCAGGCCATCGCCCGGGACCTGGCCGGGTCGAGCCCGATCAGCGACTCACTGCGTGAGCAGTTGGCGTCGACGATCAACGAGATCGGGCCGACATCATGACCTACCCGGCGGTGCCGTCGCCGAGGTGAGGCCAGTCCGCGGTCACCGCTGGGATCTCGTCGAGCAATGCGTACTCCGAGTCGCTGAGCCCGCCGCGCGCCTCGATCAGGTCGGGGCGGTCGCGAATGGTCCGGTGGAGGCGTTGCGCTCGCCGCCATCGTTCGATCCGGGCGTGGTCGCCACTGCACAGCACGTCGGGAACCTCCCAGCCGCGGAACTCCGCAGGACGCGTGTACTGCGGCTCCTCGAGCAGACCCGACTCGCCGAAGCTCTCGGTCACGGGACTCACCGCGTTGCCCATCGCCCCGTCACGAAGGCGCGTCACGGCCTCGATGACCAGGCACGCAGCCACCTCTCCCCCACTGAGCACGACGTCACCGACGCTGATCTCGCCGTCGACGAGATGCTCACGAACCCGGTGATCGACGCCCTCGTAGCGCCC
>DASQFE010000180.1:0-11591 GCA_035633295.1 Ilumatobacteraceae bacterium
GTGGGCTGCAGATGTCGAACCCCGTGGTCGACCTCATCGGTGATCGCACGGGCCGCATCGTGCCGATCTACCCGCAGAGCGAGAAGGCACAGATCAACACCTGGGAGATTGCCGGGTGGGTCGAGGAGGCGCTGCGTCGATGTCGCGAGCGAGGAATCGACGACACATTGCCCGCGGACATCCGTCGCCGTCTCGGACTGCTGACGCGTTTCGATGCGTTCGCCAACATCCACCTTCCCGAGAGCATCAAGGACAAAGAGCAGGCGCGACGGCGTCTTGCATTCGACGAACTCCTCCGGGTGCAGCTGGTCCTGGTGCTGCGCAAGCGAGCGATGGAGCGTGAACAGCGCGGACTTCAACACGAAGTCGACGGTGATCTCGTGCATCGGTTCTACGACGCACTGCCCTACGCGCTCACGGGCGCCCAGCAGCGAGTGATCAGCGAGATCGAGGGTGATCTCGTGGCGCCGCACCCGATGCACCGCCTGCTGCAGGGCGATGTGGGTTCCGGCAAGACCGTGGTTGCCGTGGCCACCATGCTCGCTGCGGTGCAGGGCGGGCACCAGGCGGCACTGATGGCGCCGACCGAGGTACTGGCCGACCAGCACGCCACGGGAGTGCGGGCGCTGCTCGACGGGGTGAGCGTTCCCGACCCCGACAACCTGTTCGGTGATCGACCGTTGCGGGTCGAGTTGCTGACGAACCGAGTGACCGGTTCCGATCGCAAGGACGTGCTGGCCGGCCTGGCCGATGGCAGCGTCGACATCGTCATCGGAACGCATGCACTGATCCAGGACGCGGTCGATTTCGCCAGCCTCGGCTCGGTGGTCGTCGACGAACAGCACCGGTTCGGCGTCGAGCAACGCGCAGCCCTTCGAGCCAAGACGGTCGGCGGTGTGGTTCCGGACATGCTGGTGATGACGGCGACCCCGATCCCGCGCACCGCAGCGATGACCGTGTACGGCGATCTCGATGTCAGCGTCCTCGACGAGCTCCCGCCCGGACGCACCCCGATCGTCACGAAGTGGGCCGAGGGCCCGCTGCTGGAGACCGAGGTATGGGCCGACATCCGATCGCAGGTCGCCGACGGTCGCCAGGCGTACGTCGTGTGTCCGCTGATCGGCGAAAGCGAGAAGTTGGAAGTGGCGTCGGCCGAGGAGACCTTCGAGCGACTCGCGGCTGACGAGCTGGTCGGTCTGCGGCTCGGGTTGTTGCACGGTCGTTTGTCGTCGGCTGAGAAGGAGGCGACGATGAACGCCTTCCGGGCGGGGGAGTTGGACGTGCTGGTGGCGACCACCGTGATCGAGGTGGGCGTCGACGTTGCGAACGCGACCGTGATGGCGATTCTCGATGCCGACCGTTTCGGCATCGCTCAGCTGCATCAGCTGCGCGGTCGGGTGGGCCGGGGAGCGCACGCCTCGACGTGCTGGTTGGTCACCCAGCAGCCGGGCGACGACGAGATCGGTGCGGGGAACCCCCGGGTGGAGGCGCTCGTGGCCACGACCGACGGATTCGAGCTGGCCGAGATCGACCTCGAGCTGCGGGGCGAGGGCACGTTGATGTCGACGTCGCAGAAGGGACGCAGCGACCTGAAGCTCGCGTCACTGCGCCGTGATCGCAACCTGGTGGAGCTGGCCCGCGAGGTGGCGTTCGAGATCGTCGACGCCGATCCGGGGCTGGTCGGCCATCCGGGACTGACCGACGAACTCGACCTGCTGTTCAGTGAATCCGACGAGCAGTTCCTCGCCAAGAGCTGATCAGTCGCCTCGGGCCAGTTCCTCATCGTCTTCGTCGGACATGACGAGATCCCACCGATCGAGGCAGTCCTCGCATCGATAGGCGATCACGTCGCCGGGCTCCCAGATGCCGTCCTCGCGTGGGTGGGTCAGCAGAAAGCAGCGGCCACCGCAGTCGATGCAGATGATCTGGGGTGTCGGGGTGAGCACGCCGCCAGTCTTGCCCGCGCGAAGGCGGGGGCGTGCATCTGGTCGTATCGTTGCGGCATGCGAGTCGTGGCGGGTGAACTGGGTGGACGCCGATTGGTCACGCCCCCTGGCACGTCGACGCGCCCAACGACCGACCGGGTCCGCGAGGCGGTCTTCAACTCGCTCGGCAGCGCCGGTGTGCTCGACGGCGCACTGGTGGTCGACCTGTTCGCCGGCAGTGGGGCCATCGGGATCGAGGCCCTGTCGCGCGGTGCCGAGCGATGCGTCTTTGTCGAACGAGACCGCAACGCTCTCCGGGCGCTCGACGACAATCTCGACGCACTCGATCTGCGCGAACGTTCAAAAGTCGTGGCAGCCGACGCCGTCAGCGCCGCAGCCACGATCGACGCCGACATCGCGTTCGCCGATCCGCCCTACGACTTCGACGACTGGGCCCAGTTGCTCGGCCGCGTGCGTGCCGACCTGGTAGTGGCCGAATCGGGTTCCACGATCGGGCCGTTCGATGGGTGGGAGGCGACTCGGGAGAAGCGATACGGCCGCACGCGGATCACGTTTCTCGAACGGCGCGTGAGCATGGATGGCGCGTGAGCATGGATGTAGGGTCTGGATCCCAATGACGACCGGCCCAATTCAACTTCGGGTGTTGTATCCCGGCAGCTTTGATCCAATCCACCTCGGCCACGTCGACATCATCGAGCAGGCCCACGAGCTGTTCGGTTCCGTCGTTGTGGCCGTGATGCACAACCTGGCCAAGCCGTCGGGACTTTTCCCCGTCGACGAGCGAGTCGAACTTGCCCGTGCGGCGCTCGGGCATCTCGACGGCGTCACCGTGGTGGCCCAGACGGGCCTCGCCGTACAAGCGGCATCACGCGCTGACGTCGACTTCATCGTGAAGGGTTTGCGGACCCCCGGCGACTTCGAGATAGAACAGCAGATGGCCCACAACAACTACGCCGTGACGGGCATCCGCACCGCGTACCTTCCCTGTCGCCCCGAATTCGCCTACATCAGCAGCCGCTTCGTGCGCGAGATCGCGAAGTACGGTGGAGCGATCGACCATCTTGTCCCGGCGCCCATCGCCGCCGCACTCCACCGCACATTCGACGGCGACCAGAACTGAGCGAATCATGAGCCACGACGACCAGTACGACGACGACTACGACGATATCGACGACGAGTATCCCGATCCCGGCGTGCCGGGTGGGTACGTGGGCGACGCTGAGACCCTTCTGCGACGGGCGATCGACATCGTCGCCACTGCTCCGACGATGCCGCTGTCGTCATCGCCACGTATCGATCGTGACGAGATCATCGAATTGCTCGAAGAGTCGTTGCACCGACTTCCCGAGGAGTTGCGTCAGGCCCGCTGGATGCTCAAGGAGCGTCACGAGTTCGTCGCCAAGACCCGTCGTGAGGCCGACGAGTTGCTCGAAGCGGCTCGTGTCCGCGCCGAGCGGATGGTGCAGCGAACCGAGGTCGTCCGTGCCGCCGAGCAGCGCGCCCGCCAGGTCCAAGAAACGGCCGAAGCCGACTCGCGCCGACTGAAGCACGAGACGGAGGACTTCCTCGACCAGCGGCTCGGCTCGTTCGAGATCCTGCTCGACAAACTCCAGAAAACGGTCGGCGCCGGCCGGCAGCGTCTCTCGATCGGAGGGGCCGTCGGCGACACATCGGGGCTCGGCGTCGAAGAAGACGACCCCACCAAGGGCTTCTTCGACCAGGACCACTGAACGGGTACCTCACGGACATGGCCGATCAGCTTCGCCCGTTGCGCATCAACGCCGTCGAACTGCTGCGACAACCTGGTGCGACCCGTGACATCGATGTGGTCATCGATGCCGAGTCGCTCGATGCCGCCCACCAACATCTCGACGACGACATCCGTGTGGCCCTGCAGCTTCGAGCGATGAACGACGGGATCAAGGTCACCGGCACGGTCACTGCGGCGTGGGCCACGGTCTGTCGGCGGTGTCTCGTCGATGTTGCGGGCAGTGCTGTGGGGTCGGTCGATGAGCTGTACCAGATCGACCCGCTCGATCCTGATGCCTACCTGATCGTCGACGGCCAACTCGACCTCGTGCCCCTCGTTCGCGAGACAGCGCTGCTGGAACTCGACCGGGAACGGCAGTGTCGCGACGAGTGCGCCGGCCTGTGCCCCGTCTGTGGGATCGACCGCAACACCGACTCGTGCGGGTGCGACACGATCGTGAACGACGATCGATGGTCAGCGCTCGAGGGATTCGTCGCCGACGACGAGTCCTGACGAGCCCGCAACGCTCGTGGGTCATTGGCCCCGCTGCCCGATAACGTGATGCGGCCCTTGCGGCACGGGTGAGCCCGGCTGCGGGTAGCAAATCACAACGAACCGGTCGATCATCGACCAATCGTCCCAACGAGGAAAGCGAACGATGGCCGTTCCGAAGAAGAAAACATCGAAGTCGAAGACCCGGAGCCGACGGGCGAGCGCGTGGCGGCTCAACGTGCCGGCTCGCAGCCTGTGCCCACGCTGCGGCAATGCCAAGACGCCGCACACCGTGTGCCCGTCGTGTGGCTGGTATCGCGACCGCGTTGTCGTCGACGTCGGCTGATTTCCTGCCGATGCTCCCAGTTGCCGTCGACGCCATGGGCGGCGACGACGCTCCAGGACCCATCCTCGCCGGTGCTCATCGGGCTGCCGCCTCTGGTATCCCCGTGGTGCTCGTCGGACCTGCCGACCTCGACGGTCGCGTAGCTCCTGACGGCTCGGTACTCGATCTGATCGAAGCGTCCGAGGTCATCGGCATGCACGACGACCCGGCGCAGGGAGTTCGTCGCAAGAAGGATTCCACGCTCGTGCGCGCGGCCGAAGCCGTCCGCGACGGCAAGGCCAGCGCCATGATCTCGGCCGGCAATACCGGCGCCACGATGGCCGCAGCGTTGCTGCGCATGGGTCGGATCTCGGGCGTCAAGCGTCCGGCGGTGGCCACACCGATTCCGGTCCCCGGCGCCAAGCCGACGGTATTGCTCGACGCCGGCGCCAACTCCGAGGTCCAGGCCGAGTGGCTCGTGCAATTCGCGCTCATGGGCTCGGTGTACGCCCATCATCGTTTCGGCATCGAGTCGCCCCGGGTCGGACTCCTCTCGATCGGTGAAGAGCCGGGCAAGGGCGACTCGCTTCGCAAGGAGACCTACGAACTGCTCTGCGATGCTTCGCATCTGAACTTCGTCGGCAACGTCGAGGGCCGCGATGTGATGAGCGCCGATCTCGACGTCTGCGTGACCGATGGATTCACCGGCAACGTCGTCCTCAAGAGCCTCGAAGGCGGCATGAGGGCGATCGTGAACGCGATCCTCGAGGCGTTCGCCTCCGAAGAGCACTACAAGCCGCACGCCGACGCCCTGATGCCGGCCCTCTTGTCGCTGTATCAGACGCTGAGCCCGGACACATATGGTGGCGCCGTCCTCCTGGGGGTTGACGGGGTGTGCATCATCTCGCACGGCTCGTCCGGCGAGACCGCAATCGCCAATGGCATCGGCGTCGCCCGTGACATGGTCGAGCACGACATGGTCGGCGAGATACGCGCCGCCATCGCGGGCAACATGGCCTGAGTCGGCCGGCAACTAGACTCGTCGCTCGTGCCAGCAGAGACCGAACAGGCCCCATTCGAACGTGAGGAGATCTTCGAGATCGTCCGCGACCGCCTCGCCGACATTCTCGAGATCGACCCCTCGACGATCAGTGAGGGCCAGTCGTTCGTCGACGACCTCGACGCCGACTCGCTGGCGTTGATCGAACTCGTCGAGGCACTCGAAGAGACGCTCAACGAACGGATCACTGGCTTCCGCATCGAAGACGAAGATCTCGCGGACCTCAAGACGGTGCGCGACGCCGTCGACTATGTCCACGATCGGGTCAAGTAGAGCTTCGTCACGTGGCGACAACCGGAGCCGACGCAGATCTCGCAGCGCTGGCCGATCGGATCGGCCACCACTTCGCCGATGAATCGCTGCTGCGCCGTGCGCTCGCCCATCGTTCCTGGTGTGCCGAGACCCCCGATGCGATCAGCAACGAGCGGCTGGAGTTCCTCGGCGATGCAGTCCTCGGATGGGCGATCGCCGACATCGTGTACCACCGCTACGACGTGGCCGAAGGCCAGCTGACCGACCTGCGCAAGAGCGTCGTCAATGCGATTGCACTGGCCGAAGTCGCTCAGGAGCTCGCCCTCGGACCTCATATTCTGCTCGGACGCGGCGAGGCCGCGGCCGGCGGCTCCGACAAGCCGTCGATCCTGTCCGATGCCTTCGAGGCGGTGCTCGGCGCCGTCTACCTCGATGGCGGAACCGCGGCGGCGTATGGCATGGTCGAGCGGCTGGTGATGCCGCGGATGCCAGAGACGGCCGACTCCATGGACCAGTTCGACCAGAAGACCCAGCTGCAAGAGCTGAGCGCCCGTGCCGGTCGAGGCGCTCCCGCCTACGAGGTGACGTCGCGTGGCCCGGACCATGCGAAGTCGTTCCATGCGACCGTGCGCATCGACGACGACGTGGTCGGCGAGGGTGACGGTAGGTCGAAGAAGTCGGCTGAGCAGGCCGCTGCCACGCAAGCGTGCTCGACGTTCGTCTGACTGAACGACCGGGCTGAAGGACAGGGCTGAACGACTGATGCCGGAACTGCCCGAGGTCGAAACCGTTCGGCGCGGTCTCGAACAGCATCTGGTCGGCCGACGAATCACCGCAGTCGACGTTGGCCGGGAACGCACGGTCCGGCGCACGTCCCGAGAGGCGTTGATCGCCGGGCTCACCGAAACCGTCGTCGAAGCCGCCGATCGGCGCGGCAAGTACCTGCTGCTCCCGCTCGATTCCGGCGACACCCTCATGATCCACCTGCGCATGAGCGGCCAGGTGCTGTTGGCGGCCGCCGGGTCGCCGAGGCCGCCCCACACGCATGTCGTGATGCATCTCGACGACGGTCACGAGGCGTGGTTCGTCGACCCTCGCACGTTCGGGGAGGTGGTGGTGTTCGATCCCGACAGTGTCGGGGTGGAGCTGCCGGAGCTGGCCCGCATGGGCGTCGACCCGATCGCCGAACCCTTCGATCCGGCCATCTTGCGGGCCGCGTTCGGCACCTCGAAGCGGGCGCTCAAGCCGCTGCTGCTCGACCAGCACGTCGTCGCCGGGATCGGCAACATCTACGCCGACGAGATCCTGCATCGGGCCCGGCTCCGGCCGGACCGCACTGCGTCGACCCTCGCCCGTCGTCAGATTCGAGTGCTGTACGAGTCGATCGTCGGTGTGTTGGGCGAAGCGATCGACGCCGGTGGCTCCACCCTCGGTGACGCCCAGTACGTCGACCTGATGGGCAAGGGCGGCTCGTATCAGGACGACCACCGTGTGTACGGCCGCGGCGGCGAGCGCTGTTCGACCTGTGGGCGAGGTTGGATCCGTCGAACGGTGACCGGCGGCCGAGGCACCCACTACTGCCCCGTGTGTCAGTTTTGACCAGGGAGTTTGATCAGGGAGTCAGGGTCGAAGAACGTTGAGCGGGTAGTTTCGCTGCTGCTGTGTTCTTGAAGAGTCTCAACCTCAAAGGGTTCAAGTCGTTCGCCGACAGCACCACCCTGGTGCTCGAACCCGGAGTGACGGTGGTGGTCGGGCCCAACGGGTCGGGCAAGTCGAATGTCGTCGACGCCATTGCGTGGGTGCTCGGCGCGCAGGCGCCCAAGGCGGTTCGCAGCCAGAAGATGGACGACGTCATCTTCGCCGGTACTGCAACACGGCCGGCGCTCGGCCGTGCCGAGGTGAGCATCACGATCGACAATTCCGACGGCACGCTCGGGGTGGAACTGACCGAGATCACCGTCACCCGAGTGCTGTTCCGCAACGGCGACTCCGACTACTCCATCAACGGCGTGGCGTGTCGACTGCTCGACGTGCAGGAGTTGCTCTCCGATGCAGGCGTGGGGCGCCAGCAGCATGTGATCGTGAGCCAGGGCCAGATCGACGCGGTGCTCAATGCGCGCCCCGAGGAACGTCGGGCGATCATCGAGGAGGCGGCGGGTGTCCTCAAGTTCCGCAGGCGCAAGGAGAAGGCCGAGCGTCGTCTCGACGCCACGGAAGCCAACCTCCTGCGCGTGCAGGACCTGCTTCGGGAGGTGCGCCGTCAGTTGCGTCCGCTCGAGCGGCAAGCCCAGGCGGCCGAACGCCATGGATCACTCATCACCGAACTGACCGAGGTGAAGACGTACGTCTCCGGTCGCGAGATCGCGTCGTGGAGGGCCAAGCTCGAGTCGCTGGCGGTGACCCGTCTCGACAGTGCGTCGGCTGAGTCCGAACTGAAGGCCGCACTTGCCGCACTCGATACCCAAGTGATGGCCATCGAGGCGCAATTGTCAGCTCGGGGCGAAAGCGATGTGAGCGATCGCCTGGTGCGCGTGGAGCAGCTTCGCGAGCGCGCCCGCGGGCTCGCGGCAGTGCTCGTCGAGCGTCGTCGCTCGCTCGAACGAGACAAGGGCCAGCTCCTCGACGCCGGCGTGATCGCCAATCTCGAGGCCGATGGAGCTCGGTTCCGGGAGGAGCTCGAGGCTGTCGTCGTGGCCCTCGCCGCCATCGAGCCGGCGTCCGATCAGCTGGTCGCCGACGAGGAGTCGTTCCGCAACGAACGTTCGAAGGTGCTCGACGCCGTGACCGCCGACGCCACGGGTACACAGGCTGCCAGCGCGGCTGCTGAGGTGCGAGGCGAACTGCGTTCGGTGCGCACATCGCACGAGCGCGCGGCTGGTGATCTGCGGCGATTCCGCGACCGGTTCGATTCGCTCGCCGAACGGCGCGATGCGATCGCCGACGACGAGGTGCGATTCCGCGCCGAGTGCGAGGTGGCCGGCTCCGTCGAAGAACCGCTGGTTGCCGAACTGCAGAGAGCTGAAGCCTCACGCGCCGAGGCAGAACTCACCTACGAGGCACGCCAGTCGCTGCGTACCGATGCTGCTGACGCCGTCTCCCGATGGTCGGCGCGGGTGGAGGCGCTGCAACTGGCGCTCGATGCTGCTCGTGCCCGCGCCGGCGCCGAGCGGCTGTCGGGCGTCGACGGGGTGCTCGGCACGCTGCTCGATCTCATCGAGATCGATGACGGTTGGGAGCCCGCCGTCGAGGCGGCGCTCGGCGAATCGCTGACCGCTGTGGTCGTCGACGATCCCGTCGCCGGCCGCCGTGCGCTCGCAGCCCTTCGCAGCTCCGACACCAGTGGCGCCGTGATCGCACTCGGCGCTCGATCTTCGAGCCCCGCACCTCCGCGCATCGGCGATGCGGTGCGCCCGCACGTGCGCTCCGGCCGACCCGGCGTCAGCACGCTGCTCGATGGGCTACTCGGCGGCGCAGTGCGTGTCGACGATGTCGGCCGTGCGGTCGATGCGGCACTGGCGCACCCCGACGCGGTGATCGTGACCGGCGGTGGTGACCGATTCGGGCTCAGCGGGTGGCGCGTCGGAGCTGCGGGGAGTGGAGCAACCGCAGCAGCGCTCGACGATGCCGTCGAGCATGCAGCCGCGGCGGAGAGGGAGTTGGCGCTGGCCACCGAGGCCGTTGCCGTTGCGGAGCGGGCCCTCCAGTCGGCCCGGTCGGCCGAGGCCGACTTGACTCGCCGTCTCGACGCCAACGATGCCCGTTTCAGCGCAGCATCCGAAGGCCTTGCGCGGGCCCAGGGCGAACACCGTGAGGTGCTCTCGGAGCTCGCCAACCTCGAACGCTCGATCGTCGACTTGACCGGCAACATCGAGCGCGACGACCAGCGGATCGCCGAACTCGAAGCGTTGCTCCCAGCGCTGGATTCCGACGAGCGGGCCGAGTCCGACGCGGCCCGGGCTCGTGGCGAGCTGCGGGCGGAAATGGAGTCGCGGTCGGCGGCTCTGGCATCGCGCCGCAAAGACCTCGAAGTGAGCAATGCCGGCTTGCACGAGCGTCAGCAGCTGCTCGAACGTCGTCTCGACGAGACCGAACGGCGTCTGGCGGCCGATGCCGATGCCCGCCTCGCCGCTGAAGGTCAACGAGTCACGATCGAGCGTGACATCGCCGCTATCGACCGGCTCATGGAACTCGTCACCGGCCATCGTGAGGTCGTTGAGGTGGTGCACACCGATCTCGTCGAGCAGCGCCGCCGCCAGAGCGATGAAGTCCGTGGCCTGACCACCGAACTCGATCAGCATCGCCGGGCGCGTGCTGACAAGGAACATGCGCTCGACGCGTCGCGTGAGCGGGCCCGCCAGGCCGAGCTCGGCGAGGCCGAGGCCAAGCTCCGTCTCGAGACGGCGATCGACACGCTTCGACGCGAACTCGACATCGAACCGTCGGTTGCCGAGGCGGCTGCGCTGCCGGTACTGCCCGATGGCGCGACTCCCGGCGGGCGTGTCCGCGAACTCGAGCGTGAACTCCGACTCCTCGGGCCGATCAACCCGTTGGCCTTGGAGGAGTTCAACGAACTTCAAGCCAGGCATTCCTTCCTCCAAGAGCAGTTGGACGATGTGCGCTCGACGCGACGCGAGCTGTCGCGTGTGATTGCGGCGGTCGACAACGAGATCCAGAACGTATTCGCGTCGGCGTTTCACGATGTCGCCGAGAACTTCACGCAGCTGTTCGGGCTGCTCTTTCCGGGAGGTGTCGGCAAGCTGCTGCTCACGGCGCCCGCCGACATGCTCAACACCGGCATCGAAGTAGAAGCAAAGCCGAGTGGCAAGAACGTGAAGAAGCTCTCACTGCTGTCAGGCGGCGAGCGCAGTCTGACCGCGTTGGCCTATCTCTTTGCCGTGTTCCGTTCGCGCCCGTCACCGTTCTATGTGATGGACGAAGTCGAAGCGGCCCTCGACGACGTCAACCTGCACCGATTCCTGGGCTTGATCCAAGAGTTCCGCAAGGACGCGCAGCTGATCGTCGTGTCGCACCAGAAGCGCACGATGGAGGCCGGCGACTGTCTGCTCGGGGTGAGCATGCAGCCCGGCGGATCGAGCAAAGTCGTCACCGAACGCGTCTCCAGCACCTCGCCCTGACGAACGCGTGCGGGTCGGGCGGTGTACCCGATGCCGGTAGCGTCGCCGTCGATGGGTATTGAGATTCTGTTCCTGATCCTGGCGATCGCCGTCGTGGCGTTCGGCATCGGTGTCGTCGTCGTCAACCGGCGCAAGTCGGCAACGAGCCAGGCCCCACCGCCACGGCCGTCGCGACCGACGGCACCACCACCCGAGATCGAACCCGGCGCCGAGCGTGAAGTCGTAGGTGGCGCTGATGTGCTCGTCGAGGAACGACCGGTCGCGGTCGAGCCGGCATCGCTGCGTGACCGTTTGGCGAAGGCACGACTCGCGTTCACCGGAGCGTTCAGCGGAGTGCTCGGACGCTCGGGAATCACCGAGGAGAGCTTCGAGGAACTGGAGGAAGCACTGCTTCGCGCCGACGTCGGGGTTGGTGTCACCACTGACCTCATCGATGGGCTCCGCGCCAAGGTGGCCGCGAAGGAGATCTCCGAACCACAGGCGCTGCTCCACGAACTCGAGGCCGAGATGGTGTCGCGGCTGGGCGGCGCCGACCGCTCCCTCGCCTTCGACGCCGATGCTGATGGACCCAACGTGTGGATGTTCGTTGGCGTGAACGGCGTCGGCAAGACCACGACGATCGGCAAGCTCG
>DASQFE010000181.1:0-2642 GCA_035633295.1 Ilumatobacteraceae bacterium
GTGGCGACCAACAATGTCCACTACGCAACACCGGCGCAACGCAGACTCGCCACGGCACTCGCCGCGGTGCGGTCGCGTCGCAGCCTCGACCAGATCGACCCGTGGCTGCCCGCTGCAGCAGGGGCGCACCTCCGATCCGGCGCCGAGCAGGCCAAGCGGTTCCGGCGGTATCCGGGTGTAGTGGAGCGGGCGGCCGAGATCGGTCGGGCCGCGGCGTTCGATCTGTCGCTCGTGGCGCCGAAGCTGCCACCGTTCCCATGTCCGACAGGACCCGACGGTCGCCTGATGACCGAGATGCAGTATCTGCGTCGAGTGACCGAGCAGGGTGCCCGTCGCCGCTACGGCGAACGGCCGGTTCACGCTGCCTCCGTGGCCAACGGTGTGGTGGAAGATCTGTCGTTGCGGGCTCGGGCCTGGAAGACGATCGATCACGAACTGGCGCTCATCGAGCAACTCGACTTCGCCGGGTACTTCCTGATCGTGTGGGACATCGTCGAGTTCTGCCGCCGGGCGAACATTTTCTGCCAGGGCCGGGGGAGCGCCGCCAACTCGGCGGTCTGTTACGCCATCGGGGTCACGGCGGCCGATGCCGTGTCGCTCGGACTGCTGTTCGAGCGGTTCTTGTCGCCCGAGCGCGACGGCCCGCCGGACATCGACGTCGACATCGAGAGTGGTCGCAGAGAGGAAGTGATCCAGTACGTCTTCGAACGCTATGGCCGCCACCACACCGCCCAGGTTGCCAACGTCATCACGTACCGGGCGCGTTCGGCGGTTCGTGACATGGCCAAGGCACTCGGGTTCGAGCCCGGCCAGCAGGACGCCTGGTCGAAGCAGGTCGACGGTTGGGGTGGAGTGGCATCGACCGCGGCGCAGCCCGACTGCACGATTCCCGAACCGGTACTCGAGCTGGCCCTCGAGGTGGAGGACGCTCCGCGCCACCTCGGGATCCACTCCGGCGGGATGGTCATCTGCGACCGCCCGGTGATCGAGGTCTGTCCCGTGGAGTGGGCACGGATGGACAAGCGGTCGGTACTGCAGTGGGACAAGGACGACTGCGCCCGCACCGGGCTGGTGAAGTTCGATCTGCTCGGGCTCGGGATGCTGTCGGCGTTGCACTACGCCGTCGACCTCGTGCGTGAGCACCGCGGCTACGAGATCGACCTCGCCACCATCCCCCAGGACGACGACGTGTACGCGATGCTGTGCCGGGCCGACACCGTCGGGGTGTTCCAGATCGAGTCGCGGGCACAGATGGCCACGCTGCCGCGGCTCAAGCCGCGCCGCTTCTACGACCTCGTCGTCGAGGTGGCGCTGATCCGCCCGGGTCCGATCCAGGGCGGGTCGGTGCATCCGTACATCCGCCGCCGCAACGGGCTCGAGCCGATCACCTACCTGCATCCGTTGCTGGAGAACTCTCTCGGCAAGACGCTCGGGGTCCCGCTGTTCCAGGAGCAGCTGATGCAGATGGCGATCGACGTCGCCGGGTTCACGCCCGCCGAGTCCGACGAGTTGCGCCAGGCGATGGGATCGAAGCGCTCGGCGCGGCGGATGGAACGACTCAAGGAGCGGCTGTACGCAGGGATGGCCGAACGGGGAATTGTCGGCGACATCGCGGAGGAGCTGTTCATGAAGATGAAGGCGTTCGCGAACTACGGCTTTCCCGAATCTCACTCGGTGAGCTTTGCCTACCTCGTGTACGCCTCGTCGTGGATCAAGTACCACGAACCCGCCGCGTTCTGTGCGGCGCTGCTGAATGCGCAGCCGATGGGGTTCTGGTCGCCGCACACGCTGGTGCGCGACGCCCGCCGCCACGGTGTGGTGGTGCACACACCCGATCTCAACGCGTCGCTCGCGACGGCGACGTTGGAGCCGTGTCATGAATCGCCGAATGGGGTTGCCGTGCGGTTGGGGATCGGGTCGGTGCGCGGCATCGGCTCGGAGTTGGCTGACGAGATCGAAGCCGTGCGCAAGACCGGTGGGTTGTTCACCGACACCGAAGACCTCGTGCGGCGGGTGCCGTCGCTCACGCTCGTGCAGTTGGAGGCGATGGCCACCGGTGGACTGTTCGGTGAGTGCTTCGGTCTCGATCGCCGCATGGCGTTGTGGACCGTTGGGGCGACGGCGCAGTCGCGGCCCGGTCGGCTGCCGGGTGTGGTCACCGGCGATGCGGCGCCTCGACTGCCGGGGATGACGCCGGTCGAGGAGGCGGTTGCCGACCTGTGGGCCACCGGCGTGTCGCCCGACGGCCATCCGACGATCTTCGTACGGGAGCAACTGAGCAGGCTCGGCGTGCTCACGTCGGCGCAGCTCTGGGATCCCGAACCTGGCTCGATCGTGCAGGTTGCCGGTGTGGTCACCCATCGTCAGCGCCCGATGACCGCGCAGGGCGTCACGTTCCTCAACCTCGAGGACGAGACCGGGCTGATCAACGTGGTGGTCTCGAAGGGCTGCTGGGCCAGGTTCCGCAAGGTCGCGAGGGAAGCGCCGGCGATGCTGATCCGCGGCCGGCTCGAACGAAGCGAAGGCGTCGTCAACATCGTCGCCGACCACCTCGCCCCCCTCCCCATGCCCGCCACCGTGAAGTCCCGCGACTTCCGGTAGGACAACACGGGTCAGACCCCTGTTGTCCCCGACAACAGGGG
>DASQFE010000182.1:0-4608 GCA_035633295.1 Ilumatobacteraceae bacterium
AGGCCGAGGCCGGCACCACCGATCCCGGCGGCATTGAACTCCTCGCTGATGATGGCGTTGAACCGGAAGTCATTCGTGCCGCCGCCGCCGTACTGCTCGGGGATCGCCATCCCGAGGAACCCGTACTGTCCCGCCGCGAGATACAGCTCCCGTGGGGCGATGCCGGCCGCTTCCCACTCGAGGTAGTGGGGCGACGCCTCCTTGGCCACGAAGGCGGCGAAGGATTCGCGGAACGCCTGATGGTCGTCGTCGAAAATCGTGCGCATGTCCCAACCGTAGGCCGAAGCCGAAAATCTGCAGAATCCTGCGCGGTCGCGATCGTTAGCCTTCCGGCATGGTCGAGACGTCAGCCGCCGACGGGCTGGTCATCACGTTCGAACGGCTCGGGCGACAGCACTTCGAGTTGCTCGGTCGATGGTTGGCCGAACCACACGTCGCCCGCTGGTGGAACCACGATCCGTCCCCCGAGGCGATCGAGGACGACTTCGGCGACACCATCGACGGGATCGAACCGGCCAAGGACTTCGTGGCACTCCTCGGCGGCGAGCCCATCGGTGTGATCCAGTTCTGCCTTTTCCACGACTACCCGGAGTACGTGGCAGAGATGGTCGACGTCTACCCCGTCGCCGCCGACGCTGCGACGATCGACTACTTCATCGGCGAGCCGAACGCCGTCGGCAAGGGAGTGGGCACCGCGATGATCGAGCAGTTCGTCGCACGGATTTGGGTCGACGAGCCTGCCGTCGGTCACGTGGTGGTACCCGTCAACTCCGCCAACGTGGCGTCATGGAAGGCGTTGCTGAACGCCGGCTTCCGACTCGTCGCACGGGGCGAACTCAACCCCGACAATCAAGTCGACGACCGGATGCACGAGATCCTTCGTTGCGACCGCCCCACTCTTGCGATTGGGGTCAGACCCCAATCGCGAATCACACGTTGAAGCGGAACTCCATCACGTCGCCGTCCTGTGCGATGTAGTCCTTGCCCTCGACGCGCATCTTGCCGACGTCCTTCGCGGCGTTCCACGACCCGAGTGGCAACAATTCGTTCCACTGGATCACCTCGGCCTTGATGAAGCCGCGCTGGAAGTCGGTGTGGATGCGCCCGGCACACACCGGCGCCGTCGAGCCCTGGTAGAAGGTCCAGGCGCGCGACTCCTTCTCGCCGGTCGTGAAGTACGTCCGCAGTCCGAGTAGGTGGTAGGCGCTGCGGACCATCCGGAATAGTGCCCCTTCGCCGAGCCCGAATCCCTGGAGGATCTCGGCGCGCTCGACGGGATCCTCGATCGCGGCAGCCTCGGCCTCCATCTGGACGCACATCCCGATGATCTCGACGTTGTCGCCCGCATTGTTGAACTCGGCGGCAACGAGCGCCTCCTTCTCTGGAATCGCATCGATGTCGTCCTCGCCGACGTTCACGACGACGAGCACCCGCCGGTTGGTGAGCAGGAAGTACGGCGCCAGCGCCTCACGAACGTCATCCTTCAGCCCGGCGCGATAGAGGGGGAGACCTTCGGAGAGCGCGTCATAGGCGATCTGCAGATTGGCGGCTTCCTCGGCCATCGACTTGTCGAGCTTGGCCGAGCGCTGCGTCTGGCGGAGTCGCTTCTCGACGGTCTCGAGGTCGGCGAGGGCGAGTTCGATCTCGACGACGCGGAGGTGCTCGAGCGGATCGGACGGGCCGGTGATGTCGTCGTTGACGAACGCCCGCAGCACGAACACGATGGCGTCGACCTCACGGATGTTGGCGAGGAACTTGTTGCCCAGACCCTCACCCTTGCTGGCGCCTTCGACGAGCCCGCCGATGTCGACCACCTCGACTGATGCGTGGATGGTCTGCTTCGACTTCGACATCGCCGCCAGTTGGTCGAGGCGCTCGTCGGGCACCTTGGCCACGCCGATGTTCGGGTCCTTCGTGGCAAACGGGTACGGCGCGGCGAGCGCACCACCGCCGGTCAACGCGTTGTACAACGAGCTCTTGCCCGCGTTGGGGAGACCGACCAATCCGAAACGTTCCATGAGACGACGCAGGCTACCGAACCGTCGCACGCCCTGGCCGTGCCCCACCATCGCGCCGATGCAGTTCATTCCGGAATGCGTCCCGGATTCCGACATCCCGGATTCCGGGAGCTATCCCGGAGTGAAGTGCGCTGACGATCGGCTCAGGCCGCGTCAGGGGGTGGTGCGGCGTTCGCCGGCGTCCATCGCTCGATCGCCGCTCGGATCCGGTTGGCGGTCGCTGATGGTCGAGTGACGATCGCGCGATAGGTGAAGCGCACGACGATCCACCCGGCAGCAATCAGATCGGCGTCGCGGTCGTGGTCGCGCTCGAAGTTGGTCCGATCGAGGCCGTGATGGGTCCACCCGTCACACTCGAGGATCACCGGCGAATCGATCACCCGGAAGTCGACCTCTCGCCCTTCGATGATCGGGTGAAACTCCGTCGGTGGGAGGCCAAAGCGTCGGATCAGTCGCGCCATCACGGACTCGAGCACGGAGTCGGCCGGTTTGTCGTCGATCGACCAGTCGGCAATGGCATCACGGAGCGACACCATTCCGCTGCGTCCCTGCCTGGCATGTTGGCCGGCCGCTGCGTCGATCGCCGAGAGCGAGGCGAGACCGGTGGTCATCGCATGTCCGACCGCGGTGTGAACCCCGGTCGGATCCACCGCTCCGATGTCGAGCAGCGTCCGCAGGATGTTCGTGCAGGCGATGCCGTAGCGCTTCTGGGGGATGAGCCTGCCACGATCGCTCGGGCAGTGGATGACCACGCCGTCGAGTTGCAGGTCGCGTCGGGCTCCGGTGAGCAGGACGTCGACCGGGTCATCGTCCGGGCGGGGAACACCCCAGAGGCGGGCGGCTGACCGGTGAGATGCGATCGCCGGTGCACCGATTGCCCGAACACCCGCCGTGATGCGCTGTTCGTGCGTATCGGGCGTTCCGGGGAGGCGAGCGACGAGTGGGTGGATCTGCTGGATCGTGCCTGCCTCGATCGCTCGGTACCAAGCAGATTTCGAGAGGCCGGACGCCTCGAAGGTGATGATGCCGTGGTTGGCGCGTGCCCAGTCGTCGAAGTCGGAGAGTCGCATGCCCGCCAGTGGGCGTCGGAGCACGCGGATCGGAACGATGGTCCGCTCAGTGCCCGGACGTCTGCAGTTCATTCCGGAATGGATCCCGCTTTCCGGGAGCTCATCCGGAATGAAGTGCGCGCGGCCGATCAGCTTGCGAGGAGGACCAGGCCGTCGGCGGTGGCGGTGACGATCGAGCCGTCGGGGAGCGTGGCGGCACCGGTGAGGCACGGCCCGAGCGACTCGCCATAGGCGCCGTCGTCGGTCGACCATGCGCGGAGCTGCGCGTCGAGGAAGCCGCAGATGCCGAGGTTGCCGTCGGTCGCGGCGTTGTCGGGGAGGCCGACCACGGCCGATGGCGCTCGGGGATCGAGGGCGCTCGTGGCGTGTTCGTCGCGGTCGGTGAGGTCGCCGCGGCCGATGCGCTCGACGTCGTCACCGACAGCGTTGTCGGCGACCCACAACTCGCCGTCGATGACCGCGAATGCGAACGGGTTGGTGTACCCGTCGCTGAGGATCACCGGCTCCTGATCGGCGGGGCCGGCTGGGTCGAGCTGCACCATGGCGCCACTTCCGTGAGCCTTCGCCCAGTCGGTGAGCTGACCGATCCCGAGGATCAGCTGCCCGTCGGCACTCGCCTCGAGGTGCCCGCCAACGGCCCCGCCGGCAGTGCCGCCACCGTCCCAGACGATCCGGCCTGCCCCCGACGAGTCGACTTCGCCGACCAGCAGGTGGTTGGTGGCCGGGTCGGTCCAGGCGGCGTAGCGCACGCCGTCGACGATGGTGTGACCGAGGAGCCCGCGCTGCTCGCCCTCGATGCCGACCTCGATCGTTGCCAGTGTCTCGATCGCAACGGGGTCGGCGACAGCGACAGCCCGGATGGTGCCGGCGCGACGATCGATCCACTCGACGGTCCCGTCGTCGGCTGCGCGCAGCGCGATGACGTCGCCTGGCTGGCTGTCGGGCAGCGCAAGCAGCGTGCGGGCCAACTCAGAACTGTCGTTGGCGTCGCCGTTGCTCGAACAGCCGGCGATCGCGAGGAGACCGAGGGTGCCCAGCACCGCAATTGCACCGGGCGTTCTCATCCGGGCCGACGCTACTGGCGGGTACGATCGGCTCCACGTCGAGTGCACGGACGAACGCCTTCGACTTGAAGCCGCTCTCGTGCGCCCGATCGAGGCAGTGGATGACCCGCAAGATGGCCTGCTCGGGCGTCATTGCACTGCCAGCTTCGGGCACCGTCATGGCGCCGATGGTACCCGCCAGTAGCGTCGGGCCGGATGAGAACGCCCGGTGCGATTGCGGTGCTGGGCGCCCTCGGTCTCCTCGCGATCGCCGGACTGGCCGCCTGTTCCAGCGACGACGCCGGCACCAAGTCTGCCCGCATGCTGCTTGCACTGCCCGACAGCCAGCCGGGCGACGTCATCGCGCTGCGCGCAGCCGGCGGCGGGACCGTCGAGTGGATCGATCGTCGCGCCGGCACCATCCGGGCTGTCGCTGTCGCCGACCCCGTTGCGATCGAGACACTGGCAACGATCGAG
>DASQFE010000183.1:0-3547 GCA_035633295.1 Ilumatobacteraceae bacterium
GGCGCTCGGTGCCGGGAGCATTACGGACGCCGACCGCGACCCATGGCGTCGTGTCGTGCGGCGCGGCCCGAGCCGTCCGCCCGATCCCGCCCCGACCGCCATCGCCGTGCCCGACCCTCCCTCAACGCATCGGGCTCCGCCGCTCGTCGGTCTTGTTGGGGCCGCAGTCGCGGTGGCCGGTGCCGGATTGATGGCAGCTGTTCTCGGCCAGGCGATGTTTGCGCTGTTCGCCGCAATCGGCGCAGTGGCGTCACTCGCCACATGGGCAGTCGGTGCCATCGGCGCGCGGCGGAGCCGACGTCGTGCGGCCGGGCTCCATCGACGTCAGGTCGACGAGTTCGTCGCTGCGCTGCACACAGCTCACATCGAGGCCGATCGCCGTCAGCGTGCGGCTCACCGCTCGGTGGTCGACATCGTGGCTACGGCGAGCACCGCCGAATGGGAACGCCGAGTGTGGGAGCGCCGAAGCGATTGCTCGAGCGTCACGCTCGGCCAGGGGACCGTGCGATGGGTGGCACCGATCGTCGACGACGAGCGGCGCACCCTCGAGCCGGATCTGCTCGTTGCCGTCGATCGATGCGAACAGCTGACCGACACTGCGGTCCCACTCGATCTGCCTGCCGGGTGTGTGGTCGGTGTGCACGGCGACCTCGACGCCGCGACCGCGCTGGTCCGATCGATCATCGTGCAACTCGCCACCACCGACGGGCCTGCCGACTGGCAGCTCGTGATCGTGACGGCACGCCCCGACGAATGGTCGTGGGCCGACTGGTTGGCTCACTCGGCGCCTGGTTCGTCGATCGTCGTGAGTGTCGACGGGGTCGGCGAGTTGGCAGTCGACGACACCAAGTCAACGCTCGTCGTCACCGACGCCCCAGCCGCCCTCGCCGCCCGAACGGGGCCATTGCGACGCTTGCTCGACACGACGTCGTGCGCGTGCATCGTGATCACCCCGCCGGCGCTCACGGTGCCGGCCGTTTGCACCAGGGTGTTGGAACTCGGGGTCAACGGGCTCGGCCACTGGCGCGACTGCAAGGAGCTCGGCGAGTCGTGCATCCATCTGGCAGGCATCTCGCGACCCGCAGCGGAGTCGGCGGCGCGTCGGCTCGCACCGCTCATCGATCCGGAGGACATGGCCGGCGGATCGGCGGGTGCTCCTCGAGACGTGCACCTCGGCGACTTGGCGTCGCCCGACCCGGTCGACATCGTTCAACGATGGAACTGCGGCGGGCCGGATCCCACGCTCGCCGCCACGATCGGACGCTCGGCCGACGGAACCGTCGATATCGACCTCGTGCGCGACGGCCCGCACGGCCTCATCGCCGGAACCACGGGGGCGGGCAAGAGCGAGCTGCTGCGAACGCTGGTGGTGTCGCTCGCCGCTGCGGTGAGCCCGGACCATCTGTCGTTCGTGCTCATCGACTTCAAGGGCGGCGCCACCTTCGACACCTGCACGCGGCTGCCTCACACCGTCGGCGTGGTGACCGATCTCGATGAGGGCCTCGCCGAGCGGGCGCTCGTGAGCCTCGACGCCGAGATCCGACGACGCGAACGGTTGCTGCGCACTGTTCGCGCCGACGACCTCACCGTCTATCGGCGCAACGCAACCGAACCGCTTCCCCGGCTCGTGGTGGTGGTTGACGAGTTCGCCACACTCGCCAAGGAACTACCCGACTTCCTCACCGCGCTCGTCGGAATCGCTCAGCGTGGCCGCAGCCTCGGTGTCCACCTCATCCTCGCGACGCAGCGCCCGGCGGGCGTGGTGACCGACGACATCCGGGCCAACACCAACCTGCGACTGGCGCTGCGGCTGCACGATCGTTCCGACGCGCTCGACGTGGTCGGCGACGAACTGCCGGCGACGTTTCCACGAGGGGCACCGGGCCGGGCGGCGTTGCGGCTCGGGCCCGACGAACTCGTGGTGTTCCAGACCGCATCGTGTACCGGGCCGATTCGGCCACCCGGCACCCGGCTCACCGTCGACCGACCGAGTGCCGATGGTGAGAGTGGCCTGGACGGGCCAACCGAACTGGAGGTACTGGTCGACGCGATTGTGGTGGCAGCGGGCGTTGCCGGAATCGAGCCACCACATCGGCCGTGGCTCGACGCGCTGCCCGAGGTGCTCGATCGTGCGCTTCTCGCGGAACCGTCGGCGGTCGGGGTGATCGACGATCCCGCCCGACAGGCGCGCCGGTCGTTGCGTTGGGAGCGCGGCAACCTGCTGCTCGTCGGAGCGATCGGCTCGGGGACGACGTCGACGGCCGTCGTGTTGGCGGCGACGCGACTCCGTGGCGCCGACGACAGTCATCTCTATGTGATCGATGGACGTGGCGACGCCGCGCTCGATGCGCTCGCCGACGTCGCCGCGTGCGGTGGCGTGATCCGGGTCACCGAGGTGGAACGGCTTGACCGGTTGCTGCGACGCCTGACCGACGAACTCGACCGTTGCGGAGGTGCGGGCGTCGCCGGCGGACGCGGGCCCGAGGTGCTGCTGCTCGTCGACGGGCTCGAGTCGGTGCGCACCGCACTGTCGACGATCGATCGGTCGGACGCGGCGGCGCGACTCGATCGGGTGATCCAGGAGGGCCCGGCGCTCGGCATCGTCACGTGCGCAACCACCGACGGGAGTTCGCCGACAGTGCTCGCCACGACGACGGGTGAGCGATGGATCCTGCACTGCGACGCGGCGATTGCGCGGGCCGCCGGGCTGCGATCGATGCCGCCACCTGCGATTCCGGGCCGGCTGTGCATCGTCGAGTCGGGCCTCACAGCGCAGGTCGTGTTCGACCCCGACCCGCTCGCCCGGTTGCCACGACGATCCAACGGTTCGGGCCCGCCGGCTGTCGAGGTGCTCCCGGCGATCGTCGATCCCGACGCGCTCGCGAGCGCCGCCGACGAGGTGCCCGACGGGTTGCTCGACGGGTTGCTCGTGGGGATCGCAGCCGACGGCCTCCTCCCGGCCGTGTTGCACCTCCCGGTCGGCGACCACGTGTTCATCGGGGGTACAGCCGGCACGGGAAAGTCGACGGTGCTGCGCCAGCTCGAATGTGCCTGGGCTCATCGCCACCCGACCGGCGTGATCGTGCACGTCGATCGCAAGAGCCCTCTGGATCGATCGGTCGTGGCAGGGTTCGATCAGGCCTCGCCCGTCCTCGTGGTGGTCGACGATGCCGACCGGGTCGACGACACCGACGGGCACTTCGCGGCGATCGTCGCCGGTCATCGACCCGGCGTGACGGTGCTTGCCGCGGCGCGGCTCGAAGCGGTGCGTGCGGCCTACGGGCACTGGGTGCGCGAGATCGCTCGCAGTCGATGCGGGATGATCATGACGTCGGTCGGAGAGGTCGACGGCGAACTGCTCGGCGCGACCCTGCCACGGCGATCGGTGATCGCTCCGCGACCGGGTCTCGGCTGGCTCATCGACGCGCAAGGGCACCGTCTCGTGCAGGTCGCTGCCAGAATGCCGACATGACTCGCATCGTCACCGTGGCCGGCGCCCAACTCGGGCCGGTACAACTCGCCGATGACCGTGCCTCGGTCGTCGAGC
>DASQFE010000184.1:0-9740 GCA_035633295.1 Ilumatobacteraceae bacterium
ATCATCACTGCAGCAGTTTCGTGCACGCGGCAGGCATCGACTGGCACGTCCAGATCAGTGGCCGCGGCCCCCTGCTCCTGCTGCTGCACGGCGCAGGCGCTTCGACCCATACCTGGCGCGACCTGCTTCCGCTGCTCGCGAAGAAATTCACGGTCGTGGCGATCGACCTGCCCGGCCACGGCCACTCAGGCTGGCGCGCCGACGGGGCGTACAGCCCGATGAACATGGCCGACGACCTCGCCGTTGTCATCGCCGAACTCGCACCAACAGCTCGAGTTGTCGTCGGGATGTCGCTGGGTGGGATGACGGCGATGGAACTGGCCGTGCGCCACCCAACGCTCGTGGCATCGCTCGTGATGGTCGACATCACCCCCGGTGTGAACGCCGCCAAGACCAAGGCGGTCACCGACTTCGTCGACGGCCCGCAGTCGTTCGCCAGCTTCGACGACCTGCTCGCCCGCACAACGGAGTTCAACCCGACCCGTTCGGAGTCGTCGCTGCGCCGCGGGATCCTCCACAATGCGCGCCAACTCCCCGACGGGTCGTGGGCGTGGCGGTACGACCGTGGCAGCCGGGAACGCTCCAATGCAGGCAGCCCACCTGCTGTTGGCGACGCCGACGTCGTCGCTCCTGCTGCGCCTTCCGACGACCGACTGTCGCCGATGTGGGACCACTTCGAGGCGATCGGGTGCCCGATCATGCTCGTGCGCGGTTCGTTGTCGCCGGTTGTCGATGACGACGACGTCGCCGAGGCTTGTCGCCGTCAGCCCGACCTCGTCGTGGAAGTGGTCGACGGCGCCGGCCACAGTGTCCAAGGTGATCGACCCGTGGAACTGGCCGGACTGCTCGACCGCTGGCTGCGCTGAACCCGTCGCCTCAGAGCTGGGCGAGGCACGCTTCGGTGCCGTCGATGACCCCGGCACGCAAGGCGGCAATCTTCTCGAACGGGCTGCCCACGACGTTGTCGTCACTGCCCGGATCGGCCACGAGGAGCAGTGCCTGGATCGCTTCATCGAGGTCGCCCGCCGAGACTGTGGAGGTGCGTCCCTCTGCGCGCGGTTGGGGGAGCCCGAATCCGCTCGGCGTGTCGACGAGGGTCACGGTCTGCACCCACCCGCCGGTGAGGCAGTCGTTGACGAGCGCCCGGGCTTCACCGGTGAGCTCGGAACCGATTGCGTCCTGCACCGCCTCGCTCCACGCGGACCCGAGGAGGTAGCCGACCGAGAAGTCGCCGAGCGACCGGTACAGCTCGAGCGCCGCCGGCTCGTTCACGACGACTTCATCGGAGTCAGCACACAGCGCGATACCGCGGTCGAGGTCTCCCCGGATGTCGGTGCAGTCCACGCCACCCGACGAGCCTACGACGGCGAGTTCCAGGGCGCCCATCGCCGGGATAGTGTCGTCGAGCTGTTGATCCCAATACAGATTCAAGTCATCGGGAAGGAAGCCGAACAGGTCATCGTCGGTGTAGCCGAACGGGGCGTTACCGCCGCTGCTCTGGTCGTCGAAGCTCGTGAACTGGTTCGGCATCAGCGGAAGCGGATCGTCGAGGATCTCGGCGCAACGCTTTACGCCCTCGGTGAACCCAACCTGGAATGCCCCGACCCGGTCGAATCCCGATCCGTGGCCGCCTTCGGTGAACTGGTCGATGCCGACGGGGTCGCTGACCTTGGTCATGGCGATCAATCCGGCGGTCACATCGCTGTCGCTGTAGCGCACCGTCGCCGACTCGCCACGCGCCACCCGGGCGGTCCAGGCTCCGGCGAAACAGTCGGCCTGCTGCTCGGTGAGAACGGTCGCCAACGCCCGATCGAGGGCGCCCGAGCGGAGCTGGATGGCATGGCCGAACTCGTGAGCGAACACCGTGCCGATCGTGCCCGGGCCGTAGTCGCCAGCCAGTTGAGCCAGCAATCCGTCGTCGCTGTCGTCGTAGACCAGGAAGTCGCCCACGCCGCAGTAGAACGCAACGTACTGCTGCACTTCTTCGTATGTTGTCGACGACGTGCCGCATCCGGGGATGTCGTCGGGTCGACCGGGATAGGCGGCATAGACACCGCCGTCGAGTGGCTCGAACGTTTCGCCGTAGATCGCCGGGTACTGCTCGGTCCACCACAGCTCGAGATCGGTCATGACCGCCAACAGGAAGTCGTCGTACTCCTTTGGCGGCTTGCTCGGCCCGAAATCGATGGCCGTCGGGTCGGCCGGAATGCTGACCGTCGGTGCGGGAACGGTGGTGATCGCCGGGTCGTCGGGGATCGTGTCGGGTGGCGTCACCGGGTCGATGACCGCCGGGTTGATGACCGTCGGGTCGAAGCCGATCTGATCGGCCCGCTCAGCAGTCACCGTCACGTCGGCGCCGCAGGCTGCGAGCACCACCGCACCGCCGAGCAGAAGTGCTCCGAGACGACCCGATCGCATGGTCCGATACTACGCCCGGGCCCGCCGCGACGAACGGCGCCACAACTTCAGTCACAGCCTTCTTACCTTGCTGTGCGCATTCGTAGAATTCGTGCGGCCGGCTCGCACTGCTACGGTCTGGCCTGACATCGCTCACGAACAACGGGGGGACAACGTGGCACTGCTCGAAGTCGTCGACATCTCGGTCTCGTTCGGCGGCATCATTGCGCTCGACGGCCTCTCGTTCGACATCGAGGAGGGGATGATCCTCGGCCTCATCGGCCCCAACGGCGCCGGCAAGACGACGTTGTTCAACGTCGTCAGCCGCATCTACGACGCGAATCGTGGTCGGGTGCGCTTCGATGGACACGATCTGCTCGACGTGCCCGCGCACGGCATCGCTGGACTGGGGATCTCACGGACCTTCCAGAACCTGGCCCTGTTCCCCACGATGTCGCTGTTGCAGAACACGATGACCGGCGCCCACCACCGTGGCAACGTCGGCTTCATTCGTGCAATGACGCGGATCGGCGCGGCAAAGGAGGAGCGGGCGCTCGCAACCGACGCCTATGGGATTCTGCGTTCGTTGGGGCTCGAGTCGATGGCGTTTCGTCCCGCTGCCGGCCTGCCCTTCGGCACGCTGAAGCGGCTGGAACTCGCTCGCGCTTTGGCCTCGCATCCGAAACTGTTGCTCTTGGACGAACCCGCAGCCGGCCTCACCCATCACGAGGTCGACGAGCTCGCCCAGACGATCCGTCGGGTTCGTGACGAGTACAACCTCACGGTTCTCCTCGTGGAACACCACATGGGGATGGTGATGGGCATCTCCGACCGGGTCGTCGCCATGGACTTCGGTCGCAAGATCGCCGAAGGGCTCCCGAGTGAAGTGCAGCGCGACCCGCTGGTGATCGAGGCGTACCTGGGGACCCCGGCATGAGCGGCAAGGCCCTCCTCACGGTCACGGGCCTCACGGCCGGCTACGGCCCGGTGGAAGTCCTGCACGGGATCGACTTCACCGTTGGCGAGGGGGAGATCGTGGTCATCCTCGGCGCCAACGGTGCCGGCAAGACCACCACGATGCGGGCCGTGTCGGGCATGATCGCCCGTCACGGGAGCATCGACTTCGCCGGAGCAGAAACCTCCGGCGCCAAGCCCGACGCCATCTTGCGCGCCGGTGTCTCGCAGGTGCCGCAAGGCCGCGGTACGTTCACCGATCTGACCGTCGACGACAACCTTCGCGCCGGTGGGTACACGGTCAAGGGCTCGATCGACGACGACCTGGCCCGCTGGTACGGCGTGTTCCCTCGACTCGCCGACCGTCGGGATCAGAAGGCGGGCTCGCTGTCCGGTGGCGAGCAGCAGATGCTCGCCGTTGCTCGTGCGATGATGAACCGCCCGAAGCTGCTCCTGTGTGATGAGCCCAGTCTCGGACTCGCGCCACTCATCACCAAGGAGCTGTTCCGCGTGCTCGGCACGCTGCGGGCCGATCATGGCTTGTCGCTGCTGATCGTCGAACAGAACGCCGGCATGTCTCTGGCGCTCGCCGACCGCGCCTACGTACTGGAGACCGGCGCGATCGTCGCCACCGGTACCGGCGACGAACTCCTCGCCGACGACACGATCAAAGAGGCCTATCTCGGGGTGGTGAGCTGATGTCGTTGTTCATCGAACGGATGGTCAATGGGCTGGAAGACGGGTCGATCTACGCGCTGCTGGCACTCGCGTTGGTGGTGGTGTTCCGCTCCACGGGCCAACTCAACTTCGCACAAGGTGAAATCGGCATGCTCGGCGCGTTCGTGGTGTCGACACTCACACTCAGCGGGGTGCCCGTCTGGTTGTCGATCCTGCTCGCCATGGGCGTCGGATTCCTGATTTCCGCCGGTGTCGAACGCGTCGTGGTGCGGCCGATCGAACACCGCAATCCGGGCGCCGTGATCGTGGCTCTGATCGGGGTGTTCCTGGCAGTGAACCAAATTGTCGCGATGATCTGGGGCATCGACGCGCGCAGCCTGCCGAGTGTGTTCCCCGACGGCGCCGACGACTTCGTCACCGTGCTGGGTGCGCCCGTGCGTATCGCCCGACTCGGAACGATCGGTGTGCTCGTCGTCGTGCTGCTCCTGCTCTGGCTGATGTTCACCAAGACCAAGGTCGGTCTGGCCATGCGAGCAGTGGCCAACAACCAGGAGTCGTCGAACCTCGTGGGCATGCGGGTCGGCTCGGTTCTCGTGCTCGGTTGGGGTCTCGCCGGCGCGATCGGTGTGTTGGCTGCAGCAATGCTGGCCCCGTCGGCCGGGCTGACCGGCACCTTGATGCTCGGCCCGTTCCTGCTCGCTTCGGTCGCCGCGGTCCTCGGTGGGCTCGACTCGCCGGTCGGTGCCGTGGTCGGCGGCCTGCTCATCGGGGTCATCGAGGCGTTCCTGGTCGGTTACGTCGACTTCCTCGGCTCGGCCATGCTGTTCCCGGTGATGCTCGTGATCCTGCTCGCCGTGCTGCTGTTGCGGCCGTCCGGTCTTTTCGGATCTGAGCGAGTGGAGCGCGTGTGATGCAGCTTCCACTCCGGTTCACGAAGGGGAGTTGGCAGAACTGGGCAGGGCGACTCGTGCTGTTCGGTGGCGTCGGCCTGTTCATGTACCGTGCGGCAACCGAGTGGAACCGTTCCGGGCTCGGTCTGCTCGCCGATGCGCTGATCATCGCGATCGCCGTGACCGGCCTCAACCTGATTACCGGCTACACGGGGCAGTTGTCACTCGGCCACGCAGCGTTCTTCGCCATCGGCGCCTTCACCTCGGCGATGCTCGTCACCGGCAAGGTCTGGTCGCCGTTCTTCACCGACAACATCTGGACACCCGGGTGGACCATGCCCGCGGCGGCCGTCGTCTGCTTTCTCATCGGCATGGTCGTGGGCATTCCGGCCCTCCGGCTCAAAGGCATCTACCTGGCACTCGTCACGCTCGTTTTCACCGAGGCGGTGCGCTCCCTGCTCCGGTACGAGAAGTTCGAGGGCGTGACCGGCGGCGCAACCGGGATCAAGGGCTACAGCTATCTGCCGCCGTCGTGGACCGGCCTCGACGGACGTGGCGACCTCGTCACGTGGTTCTTCTACCTGTCGCTCGCAATCCTTGTCGTGGTGTCGATCCTGTCGGCGGGCCTCCTGCGCAGCCGGATCGGTCGTGCGATGGTTGCCGTCCGTGACAACGAGACCGCAGCCGCGGTGATGGGCGTCAACCTGTTCACGACCAAGACGCTCGTCTTCGGGCTCTCAGGTGCCATCGCCGGCGTTGCCGGCAGTCTGTACGCCCTCAAGTTGACGCTGGTCGAGCCCGACGTGCCGCTGTTCGGTCTGTTCGGATCGGTCACGCTGTTGGTTGCACTGGTGGTGGGTGGCGCCGCGCAGAACTGGGGCCCGTTCGTCGGTGCGATGTTCTATGTGTTCGTCAACGACTTCGCCCGCAGCGTCGGTGAGGACCCGGCCAACAGCGTCTTCTTCAAGTGGTTCGTCGACTCCGGAACGAAGATCAACGGGCTCGGCGGCGTGACGTTCGGGATCATGCTGATCCTGTTCGCCCGGTTCGTGCCGTTCGGGGCCGTTGGCACGATGCGCCTGTGGCGATCCAAAGTCGTCCAGGTGGTGCCGGCTCAGCCTGCACTGGCGGGCACGATCGGTGAGCCGTCGCCGGAACTCCTCGGTGCCGAGGCCGCTATGGGCGCTGAGCAAGCGGCGACTAACATCGATCCCGCGACGACGACCGAATGGTCCGACCAGGATCCATCCGGCCCGCCAATGTGACACCGGCTCTCTCGAGCATCAATCCAACACCCGAAACATCAACCAGAGGGGGACTCTGACCATGGTCAGGACCAAGAAAATACTTGCGCTCGCTACCGCGGGCGTGCTCGTTCTCGCCGCCTGCGGCAGTGACGACGACGCATCGACCGGCACCGACGCCGTCGAATCGACCGAGGCACCCGACGTGACGGATGCGCCCGAGTCGACCGATGCGCCCGATTCCACGGAGGCTCCCGATTCCACGGAGGCTCCGGACACCACCGAGGCCGCCGCGTCGGGCGCCGAGTTCGTGGTCGACACCGAGGCGTGTGACGACCCCGACGCGGCAACCGCGCCGGTCGAGGGCCCGCTCAAGATCGGCACGTCGATCCCGCTGTCGGGTGGCCCCGCCGTACTGTTCGCTCCCTTCGGCGAGGGCCAGCAGGCGTACGTCAAGTACTACAACGCCGAGTTCGGTGGTATCGGCGATCAGCCGGTCGAACTGATCGTCAAGGACGACCAGTTCACTGCCGACCTCACCAAGGCCAATGTCGACGAACTCGTCTTCGACGACGAGGTGACGATGCTGGCGGGCGTCATCGGCACGCCGAACAACCTGGCGATCCAGGCCGACATGAACGCCCAGTGCATCCCGCAACTGTGGGCGTCGACCGGCGCTCCCGACTGGGGCAACGTCGAGGAGTTTCCTTGGACCACCGGTTTGCTGGTGCCGTATGCGATCGAGTCGCGGGTGTGGGCCGAGCATGTCGTCGCCGAAATCGGTGAGGGGTCCACGGTGGGACTGTTGACGGTGAACAACGAGTTCGGCCAGGCCTATGTCGAAGCGTTCACTGAGCTGGCGGCGGAGACCGGCATCGAGATCGTCGCCGAGGAGACGGTCGAGGTGAGCGACTCCGGTGCACCGAGCGGCCAGATGACCAACCTCGTCGAGGCCGATCCGGATGCAATCCTGGCGGTACCTGTGGGTGCGCAGTGCATTGCGTTCATGACCGAACTCGGCAACGCCAAAGCGGCGAACCCCGATTTTGCGCCGCAGGTGTACCAAACGGCAACGTGTGCGAACCCGCTGTTCTTCAACGCCACCACCAACGGCGGAGCCGACGGCGTCTACACCTCGAGCAACGTGAAGTACGTGACCGACCCCGCCTACGCCGACGACGAGGCAGTGCAGACCTTCATCGAAGCCATGGCGGCGTATGCCCCTGAGACCAACTCTGCTGATCAGACCGCATTGGCGGGGTGGCTCTCGATGGAACTCGCGATCTACGTGGCCCAGCAGGCCTTCGATGCCGGCGACCTGAGCCGTGCGGGCATCATCAACGCTGCCCGCAACATCGACTACACGCCAGGAATCCTGCTCGACGGACTGGTCGCGCAGATGAATGCCGAGGATGCGTACCTTTCCGAGGGCACGCAGCTCGTGCAGTGGTCCGACGCGTCGAAGGCGTTCACGCCGTTGGGTGACGTGGTGGATTTCAACGGCTCACTCGGGACCTACACCCCCTGAGTCACCCCTGAGTCACCCCTGAGTCACACCTGAGTCCGGGTGTTGCTCATGGTGTCAGCACCATGAGCAACACCCCGCAACTGGCGTTGTCAGCCGCCTGATTCGGTGCATTCCGCGATCGCGGCGATCACATCGGCGGGCGGATCGCCGCCATCGCTCGATGCGACCAACTCGGCAATGTCGATGTCCTGCAGCTTCTCGCGGGCGCAATCCTCGTCGAAGGCTGCCCCGCTGCCGGCCATCCCGGTGATGAAGAGATCGATGAGCCCGTCCTGATCGGCGCACCCCAACAACTCCATCCCGAGTGCCTCGCCTTCGGCACTGAGATCGTCGTCGTTGTCAGCGACGATCTTCTCGGCGTCTTCCTCAGAGAGTTGCGACGCGATGCCGTTGACGCACTCCTCGTCGAGCGTCAATCCGCCGCTCTCGGCCTGTTCGAGGGTTGCTGCGACAGCCGCGGCCTGGGGGCCCGACAGATCGCTGCCGCCCTCGCCGCCGCCATCGCTACCGCACCCGGTGAGCACGAAGCCCACGAATGCAACGCCAATCACCAGTGTCTTCGTCATGTCGGTCCTCTTCAGTTGTTTCCGGCTCGTCGCCCGATGGCGAACCGTCCGCTCACCGGCTGAGCCCATCGTGGCATGCGGAAGGGGACTGCCTGCGCCATTGCGGGCTCAAGGGCGCTCGGACACGCTCACGTCGATGCTGTCCGACTCGGCGATCTCCACCTCGAACCCCCACTCGTCGCCGTTGGCGTCGATCGCAGTGCAGTCGAACACGGTGCCGACCTCTTGGTCTGCCGGCTCGTCGCATGTCGCCGATACGAGCGCAACACCCAAGCCTTCGGCGACGCCCTCGTCGTCGAGAATGAAGGTCTCGGCTTCGGCACGAAAGTCGGCAGTAGTGGTGAAGCACCCCGAGAGAGCGAGTACGCCGAGCGTCGACGGAAGCAATCGGCTGATCAGACGAACAGACATCGCTCGAACGTAGCTCAGCCGATTGGGACGAGCGCTGCGTCTCGGCGATGGCTGGCGATGCGATCCCACATCACCACGCCGAGGGCGACCCACACGAAGCCGAAGCCGACAAGACGGTCCACCGGCATCGGTTCGCCGTAGATCGCCCAACCCAAACCGAAGTTGATCAGCGGCACCAGGAGGTTCAGTGGCCCCAGCAGCGTGAACGGCACGCTCTTCGCGGCCGCTGCGAAGAGCATGAGTGGTACGGCGGTGATGAGGCCCGAGCCGAGGACGAAGAACCATTCGCGGGTGGATGCCGTTTGCGTCACGCTGCCGGGCTGGTTCGAGAACCAGATCACGGCGAGCACCGCGGGAACGAAGAGAACGAACGTTTCGCCTGCGAGGCTGTCGACGGCACCGAGCGGGACACGCCGCGTCGTGAGGCCATACGTGCTCCACGTTGCAGCGATGATCAGGGCGATCCACGGAGGGCTGCCATACGACACGGTGAGGATCACCACGGCGACTCCTGCGCAGGCGAACGCAACCCGCTGCGCGGTTGTCGGGCGTTCCTTCAAAACGAACACCCCGATGGCCATCGTGGCGAGCGGCGCAATGAAGTACCCGAGGGCCGTCTCGATCACCCGGTCGTTGGTGACGGCCCAGACGTAGCCGCCCCAGTTGATCGTGAGGAGCAGCGATGCGAGTACGAGACGGCGCGCCACGCCGGGATCACGGAGGGCGCCGATGATGATCGGCCAGCTCCGACGAACGGTCACGATGATCGCCATCACCACGCCGGCACACGCCATCCGCCAGGCGATCAGCTCGAACGCATCGAACGTGCTGAGCTGCTTCCAGTAGATGGTGAGCAGGCCCCACATCAGGTACGCAGCAACGGCGAGCTGCACTCCCCGACGCACGCTACGGCCACCCAGGGCTTCGTCGGCCGCGCTCATCGTGGCGGAGTTCGACCGTTCGGACATGGCTCCCTAGGGTACGGCAATGGAAGTCCACGTCAGCGATGCTCCTGCCGCCAGTGCCGGGGTGTGGTTGGCCCGACGCCTGCGCGACGCCGTGCGACGACGAG